>JBKPSY010000026.1:0-5313 GCA_046735235.1 Acidobacteriota bacterium
GTCATGGAATACGACTTCGACGCCGAGCCGCACAGGATCGTCCGGTCCTTCATCTTGTCAGCCAGGACCCTGGGCAGGTTGTGCGGGATCGGCTCGTAGATCAGCTGCTCGTAGCAGAGGTCCACGATGATCCACATGTTCGTGCCGGCGACGGCGTCGACGAGGATCGTCATCTGGTGCTCGTCCATCAGCGCGCCGGTCGGATTACACGGCGAGTTGACGATGATCGCGCGCGTCTGCGGCGTGACGGCATTGAGCAGCGTCTGCGCGTCCAGCGTGAAGCCGTTCTCGGCGGAGGTCTGCGCGATGATCGGCGTCGCGTCGGCCAGGCGCACCTGCTCGATGAGCGTCGGCCAGCACGGCGCGTGCGTGATCACCTCGTCGCCCCCGCCGAACAGCGCCAGCGCTACGTTGTAGAGCGCCTGCTTGCCGCCGGCGGTGACGATGACCTCGTTCGCCTTGTAGTCCACGCCGTACATGTTCTTGTAGCGCGTGGCGATGGCCTGCCTCAGCTCGCTGGTGCCGGCTGCTGGCGTGTACTTGGTGAAGTTGGCGTCGATGGCCGCGTGCGCCGCGGCCTTGACGTGGTCGGGCGTCGGGAAATCGGGCTCGCCCGCACCGAACTCCACGACGTCCACGCCTTGCTGTCTCAACTTCTCGGCCTCGACCAGGACCTTCAGCGTCGGAGACGCCGAGATACGACTCATCCGTTCCGCCAGCATGCGACCACCCGCTCCTTACCGCGCCGGGGCGTCCATCGCCCGCATCGCGCGCAAACGCGCCTCGACGACCGGCGGCACCAAGCCGCCGACATCGCCGCCGAGACGCCACACTTCCTTCACCAGCCGTGAACTGACATGCGCCACCGACGCCGCGGTCGGGAGGAACACGGCGTCGACAGACGGCTTGAGATGCCGGTTCATCAACGACATCGACAACTCGTAGTCCGTGTCCGTCGCGCCGCGGAGTCCGCGCACGATGGCGACGGCGCCACGGCGGTCCGCGTAGTCGACGAGCAGGCCGTCGAAGGCCTCCACGTCGACGTTCTTCACGGATGCGAACACCTCGCGCACGATCGCCACGCGCTCCGCCTGCGTGAAGAGCGGCGACTTGTCGCTGTTCACCAGAATCGCCACGACGACGCGATCGAAGAGCGCGGCAGCGCGCTCGACGAGGTCCACATGGCCCACCGTCAGGGGATCGAACGAGCCGGGGCAAATCGCCAGTCGCGTCACTCGTCCGATCTCCGGTAGAACGTCAGCAGGCTCGACCCCGCGCGCACCTCACGCGTCCGTGTGAGCCCGTCCACGTCGGGCGCGCCCTGCTTCCGTGCGTGTTCGAGCACCAGCACACCTTCGGCCGCCAGGTGCGGCGCCAGCAACGTGAGCGCGCCGTGAGGGTTCATGTCGTACGGGGGATCGAGAACGATGAGGTCGAACAGCGCGTCCGACGGCAACGCCTGACGTCCAAGTTCTCTGCGGATGATAGCATGCCCGGTCACACCACATCGCTCGACGTTCGAGGTGATGAGCGCGATGGCACGCGGGTCATGATCCACGAACATGACGTCGGCCGCGCCTCGGCTGACGGCCTCGAGGCCGACGGCGCCCGTCCCTGAAAATCCGTCGAGCACGCGGGCACCCTGGATCCGCGGACTGAGGATGTTGAACAGCGTCTCACGCAACCGGTCTGACGTCGGCCGCAAACCGTCCCAGCCGGGCGTCTCGATTCGGCGGCCTTTCAGCGCGCCCGCGATGATCCGCAGTCCCGGCCCGCGCACTAGCCCACTTCCACGAGGCCGAACCGCTCGCCCCACGCGCGGCGCATCGACTCCAGATCGGCGGCTGGCGGTGATCCGGCCAGCCATCGCTCGGCGGCCTCTCGCGCCTCGACCATCAGCGCGAAGTCTCGACGCAGATCGCCCAGCCTGAGCGCCGGCATCCCCGACTGGCGCGTCCCGGAGAGATCGCCAAACCCCCGCAGCTCGAGATCCTTCTCCGCGATCACGAACCCGTCCGTTGTCTGCGTCAACACCTTCAGGCGCTCTTCGGCCTGGTCGCCGAGCGGAAATTGATAGACCAGAATGCAGGATGAGGCGTGTGTGCCGCGCCCGACGCGACCGCGCAGCTGGTGCAGCTGCGCGAGGCCGAATCGCTCGGCGTGCTCGACCAGCATCACCGTCGCGTTCGGCACGTCCACGCCGACCTCGACGACCGTCGTCGAGACGAGCACATGAATCTCGCCGCCGGCGAACGAGCGCATGATCCGGTCCTTCGCGTCCTGCTTCATGCGCCCGTGCAGCAGCGCCACGCGATAGGCCGGAAACACCTCGTGCGCGAGGTGATCGGCCATCTGCGTCGCGGCCTTGAGGTCGATCTTCTCGGACTCTTCGATGATCGGATAGATCACGTAGGCCTGGCGCCCGGCGTCCAGCTCGTCGCGCACGAACGCGTAGATGTCCGCATGCCGTGATTCCGGCTTCGCCGTCGTCCGGATGGGCGTGCGGCCCGGCGGAAGCTCGCGAATGCTCGACACGTCGAGATCGCCGTAGGTCGTCAACGCGAGCGTGCGCGGAATCGGCGTGGCCGTCATGACGAGCATGTCGGGCCGCAGGCCTTTGGCGCGCAGGGTCGCACGCTGCATGACGCCGAAACGGTGCTGCTCATCCACCACGGCGAGCCCGAGCGCCTTGAACGTCACGTCCTCCTGGACGATGGCATGCGTGCCGACGACCAGATCGATCTGCCCGGCCGCGACCTGACCCAGGAGCGCGCGGCGAGACGTCGCGGACACCGAGCCGGTCAGCAGCGCGACCTTGAATCGCGTCGCCGCCAGCAACCGCGCGATCGTCGCGTGATGCTGTTCGGCGAGGATTTCGGTCGGCGCCATGAAGGCGACTTGCCGGCCGTTCTCCATCGCGAGGAGCGAGGCCAGCAGCGCCACGATCGTCTTGCCCGAGCCGACGTCACCCTGCAGCAGCCGGTTCATCGGCTGCGGTTTCTGCATGTCCTCGCCGATGTCCTTCAGCGCCTGCCGCTGACCGCCGGTGAGGTGAAACGGGAGCACGCTTCGCAGCGTCTGACGGATCCGATCGTCGACGTGGATCGTGAAGCCCTTGCGCTCGGCATCGCTCTGCTGGCGCCGCAGCAGCAGGCCGACCTGAAAACGGAAGAATTCCTCCAGGATCAGCCGACGCTGTGCCGGCGTCCGAAACCCGTTGAGAACCGCGAGCGGCTGATCGACCTCCGGGAAGTGCGTCGTGACGAGCGCCGCGCGGCGATCCGGCAGGCGCAGCGCGCGACGTACGTCGGCCGGCAGCGGGTCTGGCAGATCGTCAGGAAGTCCGGCCAACGCGTCGGCTACCAGCTTCCGCTGCATCTTCGGAGTGATCGATCGCGCGCGTTCGTAGATCGGGACGATACGGCCTGTGTGAAGCGTCTCGATCTCGTCGCTGTCGATGACTTCGAACTGCGGGTTCGTGATCTGGAGCCCCGTCCACTGGTTGCGTTCGAACGTGCCATACACGACCATCCGGGTGCGGGGCCTGATCTGATCCTTCAAGTACGCCGAGTTGAACCAGGACAGGCGCACTGTGCCGGACTCGTCGCGCAGCAACGCCTCGAAGATGCGCACGCCGGGCCGCCGCGTGCCGCGCAGTCCGGCCGTGATGATCTCCCCGGCAATCGAGACCGTCTGGCCTTCGCGCAGCGACGCGATCGTCTGCAGGCGGCTGCGATCCTCGTAGCGCAGCGGAAAGCGGAAGAGGAGGTCTTCGATTGTGGAAAGGCCGGCGCGCGTGAAGTCGGCCGCTTTGCGCGGGCCGACGCCCTTCAGGAACTGCAGCGGGGTCTGCAGGTACTCGCCGGCGGTCATCGGCGCGCTATTGCACGACCGTGGCCCGACCCATCGCCGTGTGAATTTCCCGGATGTGCGCGGGCAGACGGAACGGCGCCTCGAAGTTCACGCCCTCTTTCGCGTTGGGCCCCTGTGAGTAGTAGCTCACGAGCTCCTGCAGCACGCTCTTGGGTACGGGGATGCCGCCGACGGTCGCGCTCTCGAGCGTGAACGCAGCGACGCCCTTCTCGGTGCGGAGGATGCCGGTCGCCTCGACGGGCACGGTGCCGCGAAGCAGCGTCCAGGGACTCATCATGCCTCGCTCCTTCGACGTCCGGACGGCGTCGAGATCGACGGTGGCAGTGCCAGCCAGGCGGCCGTCGGGCAGGATAGAAACGCGCGGATCGATGACGCCCTTCGGCATCTGCTCGCCCGCATGGGCCTGGAGATACGCGTTGAGCTCACGCTCGAGCACGGGCGTGCTCTTTTCGGCAGGCTTTTGCGCCAGGCCGTTGGTAGCGATCTGGACGATCTTGCGCTCGAGCGCGTCGGCGTCAGCCCGCGTGCCGATATCAGCGGCCTGGGCGGTGGCAACCGCGGCGAGCGCGACGCTGGCGACGATGAGAACGGAATGACGCATGCGGAAGCCTCCGGCGGAGATGCGGCACCGCACCACGGGACCATCGTACCACGGTGAGAACCGGGTCGCGCAGGTCTGCTGGGTCGGTCAGGTCGGTCGGGTCGGTCGGGTCAGTCGGGTCGGTCAGGTCGGTCGGGTCGGTCAGGTCAGGGCTGGTCTTTCGGAGCGCCGGTGCGTGAGGCGCGGGCGGCTTGCCGCGCACGCGTCAGCAGCTCGACCTTTCGGCGCTCCATCTGCTCCTCGAACACCCGGAATCGCGCGCGCTGGCGCAGATCCAGCACCTGGTCCAGCGCGTCGTAGGCCTGGCGCAGGTCGGCGGCGCCCCGATCGTCCAGTGCTCGCAGCCGCTCCAGCCTCTCCTTGATTCCCGCATCGTCCAGGGCAAGTCCCCCCGCCTGGTCGGACGTGCCCCGCGCGAGCTCTTGAATGAGGGCGGTCCGTGCGACGACCGTGCGACGGCGCGCGTCGAGCAGCGCCTTCAGCCGCTGGACGAACTGCGGGTACTGCGCGTCGCTGATCCCGAGGCGTTCCTGCGCCTGCATCAGCACGTAGGCGTCGAACAGGCGCTGCACCTCCCGCGGCGGCAAACGCTCTGGATCCTGCGGCGCGGCCTGCTGCGCCGCCATCGGGGCCCAGAGCATCATCGCAAGGAGAATCGCGGCGCCGGCGCGCGTCATCCCGTTTTCCGCTCCAGCTCGCGCTGCAACACACGGACGAGCTCAGCCTGCTCGTCGCTATCGAGGTCCTCGACCGCGCGGTCGGCCGCGCCCGTGGCCGGCGTCAGCGCCGCCGTTGCGGCGTCGCCATCGATCTGTCCGCCCAGGTCTTCCACCACCGAC
>JBKPSY010000027.1:0-67064 GCA_046735235.1 Acidobacteriota bacterium
TGTCCGCATCGACGTATGCGAAGCGGCCCTCGTAGCCATTCACATTCCAGCCGCCGCTCATGGTGACGCCAAGGCCGCGTGACTTCAGCTTTGCGACTGCCGCGTCCATGTCGGTCACGTTGAACGCGAGATGATGAAGACCTTCGCCGTGCTGCTGCAGGTATTCTTCGTACACGTTGGGGCCGATCATCGACTGGATCCACTCGAACACCACGTCGCTCTTACGGCCCCACCCGAGCAGCATCTCGAAAGCGCCGGGACTGCCGCGATAGATACGATTCAGCGAGACGTTGCGCTCGATTGGCAGGGCGCCGAGGCCAATCCGCTCATAGAACGCGCTCACCTTGTGGACGTCGCGAACGACGAACGCATATTGCGTAATGCGCGTGAACGGCTCCTCGTTGGCGGATGCCGGTGCCGGATTGCGCGGTGCGTCGGGATCGTATTCAAGAGCGACGGTCATGCCGCCGCCTTCCGGCGCGGTGTCGAGGTCCGCGAACCGTCCTGTGCCTGCGTTGCTCGTCCAGGTGCCGCCCTGAAGCACGCCCACGCCGAGCGACTGGTACCGCGCCAGTTCTTCTGTGATTCGCGCCTCCGTCGGGACGGAGAACGCGACGTGTTGCACACCCTCGCCGTGTCGGGCCAGGAAGTCGGCGTATGCCGTGCCCTCGTTCAGCGGCTGAATCCACTCGATCGTCCCGTTGTTGAAGCGGGCGAACACCTTCTTCACCCGGGCGGTGACGGTCGTGCCCCGATAGGCCACGCGCGACAGCTCCTGCACTCCTCCGTCGCGGATGTCCGTCACGCCAAGGGCACGCCACGCGGCCGCCGTGGCGTCGACGTCCCGCACGACCCATCCGAGATGCGAGACGTGGGTGTAGATGGCCGGATCGCGCGCGACGTCCGGGGACGCCTGCCGGCTGGCGGCGCGAATGTGAAGGGCTGAGGCGTCGCCCAGTAGCGCCAGCGCCATCCAGGCTGACAGCGTGAAGATCGTCCGCCCGTGTCTCAGCCGGGCGTGACGCGCACGTCCGGCGTTTCGATCACTCAATGGCGGTCGTCAAGACGAAGTGGTCCTCGTAACCGTAATCCCAGGGAGACGTCTCGGCGTCGATGTCCACTTGATACGCCTGGCCTTTCGATACGGCCACGCGGCCGACAATGGGAGACCAGTTCGGAGCGGAGGCGTCGAACCGCGTGTTCGCGACGGTGAGCTTCAGCCGCGCGCCGTTGCTGGCATCCCAGCTCAGCTTGAGCACCAACGTGCCGTTTGAAGGCGCCGTCAAGTCGTACGTCTGCGCCTGGTTCACCAAGGTGGCATCCACAGGTTCACCCACGTTGATCACGGGCCAATGGGCTGGGCTGCCTGTCGTCGCGGGGCCAACCTGTGACGGACCCGCAGGTGTCACGCCGCCTTGCCGAGAACCACAGGAAACGAGAATAAAAGGGAGGACGAGGACGGGTGTCAGCCGGATCATGTTGCGCCCCACTTTTCAACAAACCGGGGGACCAGCCAAACGAGAGAACAGCGCTATTCTTGAAACGTCCTGAGCAGGTCGAGGGAACGTAGCTCAGGATCTTACACCCTGCTGCCGGCTACCTGCAGCGCCCGCCATCAGCCCCATCCACCGGTCCGGGGGCTCACCGCAGCCGTCCAGCGCGTCAGGCCGATATGTCAGTTTTCCGAGGAGTTGGCGGAGGGAGAGGGATTCGAACCCCCGATGCCCGTTAAGGCACAACGGTTTTCAAGACCGCCGCCATCAACCACTCGGCCATCCCTCCGCGCCCTCGATTGTGCGGCGAGACGGGGAGAGAGGGCAAGGAAGGCCTTGCGCGGTCACGGCGAAGACCACCGCGACAGCTGCGAAGACGGCTGGATCGGTCGTCATCAGACCGCATCCAGCGCCTGCTGAAGGTCGAGCGCAACAGCCTGAGGTGACGCGACGGCGCGATCGATCGGCCCTGTCCCCTGCGGGGTCCGGTTGCGCCGGCGCTGGTGATCCACCAGCACGCTTCGGGCGATGCGAAAGACCCACGCCCGCTCGCGCTCGCGGTCGTCGTACGTCTCGGCGCTCCGCACGACGCGGACGAAGACCTCCTGGGCCAGGTCGTCGGCCGTGGACGACCCTTGCACGTGTCGCCGGAAATACCGGCGAACCGACGATGCCTGCCGCTCGAACAGCCGGTCCGCCAGCGGCGCGGCGGGGAGACGCTCACATCAGACATAAACGTCGCGCGCCCGGAAAAGTCTCAGGCCGGCGATAACAATTGACGCAACGGTACAATTGCCCCTTGGATCCCGTTCTGGACGCGTCAAATTGGCGGCCGGCCGGGGCCGCTGAGGGGCCGTGAGGTCGATTGAAGCCAAGCTCGTCGCGATGCTCAGCATGTACGGACCGGGGATGCTGTTCGCGGCGCAGATGTTCGGCATCTTCGGCGTGCCGATCCCTGATGAGCTGCTGCTGACGATCGCCGGCGCGCTGGTGCGCGAAGGCAAGCTGAATGCCTTCTGGACGGCCGTGGCCGCGGTCTCGGGGTGCCTGTGCGGCGTGACGCTCAGCTACACGCTCGGTCGCACCGTCGGCATCACCGCGCTGCGGCGAATCGTCCGCGTGCCTGACGCGGCTTTCGATCGCGCGCAGCGATGGTTCCATCGCATCGGGCGCTGGCTGCTCACGTTTGGATATTTCATCCCCGGCGTGCGGCACTGCACCGCGATTGCCGCCGGCTCAGCGCCGCTGTCGTATCGCGAGTTCGCGCTCTTCTGCTACTCCGGCGGCGTGCTGTGGTGCGCGGTGTTCCTGTCGCTCGGGTACATCACCGGACCGCACTGGCGACGCACCTGGAACACCCTTCACGACATGGGGCCGTACGTGTTCGTGCCGCTCTTCGTCGTGCTTGCGCTGGTGCTGTATTTCAGCTGGCGGCGGACCCGCCAGGACACCACGTCGGCGCCGCCGGCGCAGGGCTGAAGCCGCAGGGACCGCAGCGTTCAGGATCGCGCGATCCGATCGGCGCCGAAGTACGGACGAAGCGCCTCGGGAATCTCGATGCTGCCGTCCTTCTGCTGGTAGTTCTCGAGCACCGCTATCAGCGTGCGGCCCACGGCGAGCCCCGACCCGTTCAACGTGTGCGCGAGCTCGGCCTTTCCGCTGCCGCCCGCGCGGAACTTGATGTTCGCGCGGCGCGCCTGGAACGCCTCGGTGTTGGTGCAGGATGAAATCTCGCGATACACCTTCTGGCTCGGCAGCCAGACCTCGATGTCGTACGTCTTCGCGGACGCGAACCCCATGTCGCCCGTGCAGAGAAGCACCGTGCGATAGGGCAGTCCCAGCAGCTGCAGCACTCGCTCCGCATTGCCGGTCAGGCGCTCGAGCTCGGCGTAGCTCTCGTCCGGCGTCGTGAACGACATCAGCTCGACCTTGTCGAACTGGTGCTGCCGGATCAGACCGCGGACGTCGGCGCCGTACGATCCCGCTTCACTGCGGAAGCATGGCGTGTACGCGCAGTAGCGCAGCGGCAAGGTGCGGCCGTCGAGGATCTCTCCGCGATACAAGTTCGTCAGCGGAACTTCGGCCGTCGGCACGAGGAACAGATCCCAATCGCCGCTGATCTTGAAGAGGTCCTGCTCGAACTTCGGCAGGTTGCCCGTGCCGGTGAGCGATGCGGTGTTCACGAGGAACGGCGGCTCCACTTCGGTGTAGCCGTGCTCCTTCGTGTGGAGGTCGAGCATGAAGTTGATGAGCGCACGGGCCAGGCGCGCGCCTTCCTTCATGAGCACGGTAAACCGCGCGCGAGCGATCTTGGTGCCCCGTTCGAAGTCGAGGATCCCCAGCTCCGGTCCGAGGTCCCAATGCGCCTTTGGCTCGAAGTCGAAGGCGCGCGGCGTGCCCACGCGACGCACCTCGCGGTTGTCGTCGGCGCTTCTGCCCACCGGCACGTCGGCGTGCGGCACGTTGGGGAGGTGGAGCAGCAGGCCACGCCGCTCCTCTTCGAGCGCCTGGAGCGCCGCGTCGCGCTCCTTCACCTGATGACCCCGCGCGCGATTGGCCTCGACCAGCGCCGACACGTCCCCGCCGGCTTTCTTGTGCTTCGCCACCTCTTCGGCTGCAGCGTTCTGCTCGCGCTTCAGGCCTTCGACTTCGACGATCAGCGCGCGGCGGCGCTCGTCGAGCGGCACCAGCGGGGCCAGGATCGCGTCGGCGTCGGAACCGCGATTGTTCAGAGCAGCACGGACGAGGTCAGGGTGATCGCGCAGGACGGCCGGGTCGATCATGCGTGAAAATCCTATACTAACCGGGTCGGTCGGGTCGGGCGGGTCGGTCCGGTCACTCGGGTCGGGCGGGTCGGTCTTGGAGGCGTGAGCGTGGCCGGAATCATTCGAAAAGCGGTATTTCCTGCGGCGGGACTCGGAACCCGGTTCCTGCCGGCGACGAAAGCGCAGCCGAAGGAGATGCTGCCGCTGGTCGACAAGCCGATCATCCAGTACGGCGTCGAGGAAGCGCTCGCGTCAGGCATCGACAACATCCTGCTCGTCACGGGACGCGGCAAGAACGCCATCGAGGATCACTTCGACGTGTCGGTCGAGCTGGAGACGTTCCTCGAGGCGCGCGGAAAGCACGAGATGCTCGCCGAGGTCCGGAAGATCTCAAACCTCATCAACTTCTCGTATGTGCGGCAGGGCGAGCCGCTTGGACTCGGCCACGCCGTCCTCGTCACGCGCCATCTCGTCGGCGAGGAGCCGTTCGCGGTGATCCTCAGCGACGACGTGATCGACGCCGAGCCGCCTGCACTGAAGCAGATGATCGACGTGTTCTCTCGCGTCGACGGGCCGGTGCTGTGCGTGGAACGCGTGCCGCGCGAGCAGATCTCGAGCTACGGCGTCATCGCCTACGACGCGAACGCCTCCATGCCGAAAGGCACGTACCGTGTGACGGATCTCGTGGAGAAGCCGCCACGTGACGAAGCGCCGTCCGACCTCGCGATCATCGGCCGCTACATCCTGACGCCCGACATCTTCCCGGCGCTGGAAGAGACCGCGCGCGACCGAAGCGGCGAGATTCAGCTCACGAACGGCCTGAAACGCCTGCTCGCCAAGCGGCCCATCTACGCGTGCGAGGTCACCGGGGTGCGACACGACACCGGCAACAAGCTCGGCTTCCTGAAAGCAGTCACGTACTTCGCGCTGCGGCGGCCGGACCTGGCGGGACCGTTCACCGACTACCTGACGGCGGTGCTGAAAGAGTCGAAAGTTCGTACGTAGTAGCCCGGGCCTTCCGGCCCGGCGCCGAGCGGGACGTTGCCGGGGCTGAAGCCCCGGCCTACGTACCCGACTTGGTGTCCGTCTTCGCGGGCGTGGCGGGCGTGGCGCTCGTCGAGGTCGCGTCGCTCGTACCGGAACTGGTGCTCTTGCTGGTGTCGCTGGAGGCCGCGCTCGACCCGGACGACTTGCCCGAGTCCTTGTCCTTCCCTGAGTCCTTCCGCGCGTAGTCGGTGATGTACCAGCCCGACCCCTTGAACTGGATCGCCGGCGAGGACAGCAGCTTCACGACGGGACCCTTCCCGCAATTCGGACACACGCTGACCAGATCGTCGGAGAACTTCTGGATCACCTCGAAGCGGTGTCCGCACGACTCGCACTGATATTCGTACAGAGGCATCAGTCGAGCACGGTTCCGGTGTCGCCGAGCATCAGGCGCCGGTGCAGCGTGAACGGCGCCGCGCCCTGTTTCAGCAACGAGTCGTGGAAGTTGCGCAGCGAAAAGGCGTCGCCTTCCTTCGCTTCGACGTCGTGCCGCAGCTTCTGCAGCATCAGCTTTCCGACCGAGTACACGAGGTACGTCGGATCGAACGCGCCGCGCTCGGCTTCGCGCCGCGCGCTGGCTTCCTCGAGGAACGCCATCTCCCGGAACATCCGCACGCCCTGCTCGACGGAGAGATCTTCGGCGTGCAGCCGGATCGAGACGACGAACCGCACGAGACGAACAAGGGCCTCCTGCAGCTGACCGAGGCGCACGAGCGGATCCTTCCGGCCGAAACCGGCGTCGATCATCATCTGCTCGCAGTAGTGCGCCCAGCCTTCGATGTAGCTGGCCGGCGCGAAGAAGATCGACTTGCGCGCCTTCGATTCCACCTGGCGCAGGTGCTGATACTGCACGAAGTGTCCCGGGTACACCTCGTGGATCGAGATGCACCACAGCGTGCCGAAATTGAAGTCTCGCAGGTGTTCCGCCTGCCGCTCGGGGCTCCATCCGCGCTCGACGTCGGTGAGGTAGTAGTAGGCGCGAGTTGGCTTGGTCTCGAACGGGCCCGGCGTCCACATGCTGGCGCTCGACCACCGGAAGAAATCGGGCGTCGGCGCCACGACGACCGGCTCGCTGGCCGGAAGGGTGAGCAGCTTCTGCTTCTCGACAAAGGCCTGGAGCTCGGCGAGCTGCTCCTGCGCCGCGCGAATCAGATTTCCGGGCTCGGGATGCTTCGCCTTCGCCTTCGCCCACGCCTCCGCCGGATCGCCGCCGTTCAGTTTCGAGGCCGCCACCCGGAACGCCTCGGCGGTCGAGGCGAGCTCGCGCTCGCCGATCGCGAGGAGACGATCGACCCCGAGGCCGAGGCCTTCCTCGAGGCGGAGCTTCTGCTCGAAGCGCTCGCGCCCGAGTCGGAACGACGCGCGCGCTTTCGGTCCCAAGTCGGTCTCGAGGACGTCCACATAGCTGCGAATCGCAGTCGCCGCCTCGGTCGAGGCGTCGGCGAGATCGCCCAGCAAGTGAAGATCGTCCACCTCGCGAAAGGCGCGAGGCATGTCATGCTCGATGAAGCGCAGCGCGCCGTTGAACGTCTCGATGCCGACCTTGATGAAGATGCCGGGCGGGTCCTTGATGTTGTCGCGGGCCGCCTGGATGAGACGCGGCACCTGGCGCAGCTTCGACAGCACCCGCCTGGCGCGCTCCGTCGCCGGCGCGAAGGAGAAGAGCGCCTGGGTCGCCAGGCTCGAGGCGATGGTGTCGGCGTAGATGTGGGGGTTGCGTTCCCAGCCCCGCACCTCCTCGAGCTCGAACATCCGCGCCCGGATATGGTCCTTGAGCACCGGATGCTCGGCGCGCTCGATCTCGGTCAGGCCCGACGGGTCGATGTCCGCGAGGCGGCGTCCAAAGCCGGAGAGCGCCCGGAGATCAGCGTCAATCGCCTGACGGCTGAGGTCCTCGAGCAGATCGTCGTGGGAGTGAACCCCGTCGAGCGCCGCGCAGGTCGGACGCGTCTCCTGCAGGTACTGCAGGTAGTCATCCACGAAGTGTGGCAACGGTTCGGACGAGTACATGGTCGGCAAAACCGCAATGGTACAATACCTCGCAGCCTCCCACCATGGCCGGCGCGCTTCTGCTGGTTGCTACGCCAATCGGAAATCTGGAAGACATCACGCTCAGGGCGCTGCGAGTCCTGCGTGAAGCCGATCTGATTGCCGCGGAGGACACGCGGCGCACAGGCAAGCTACTTGCGCACTTCGGCATCACGACGAAGACCGTGAGCCTGCACGAGCACAACGAGCGACGGAAAATGTCGGCGCTGCTCGACCGCGTCCGCGCCGGCGCGACGGTCGCCGTCGTCTCCGATGCCGGCATGCCGGTCATCTCGGATCCGGGCCGCGAGCTGATCCGGGAAGCGGTCTCCAGTGGCATCAAAGTAGAGATTGTTCCTGGGGCGTCTGCCCTAACAATGGCGATTACGGGGGCCTCCCTGGATGGCGACCTGACGACCTTCGCGGGCTTTCCACCGTCGAGAAGCGGCGAGCGGCGCCGATGGCTGGGTGATTTGAGTCGCCTGCCGGGGGCTCTCGTGCTGTTCGAGGCGCCTCATCGCCTGCGTCAGACCCTCGAGGACGTCCAAGCCGTGCTGGGAGACCGGCCGGTCGTTGTCGCCCACGAGCTGACAAAGCTTCATGAATCGTGGCACCGAGGTTTCGCGAGAGAGCTCCTGGCGAACCCGATGCTGCCGGAAAAAGGGGAGTTCACTCTGGTGATAGGACCGGGTTCCGGCGAGACGGAAGTACCGGCACTTCCCGACGCAGAGACGGTCTGGTATGAATTTGGTCGATTAACCAAATTCGGCGGACGTACCCGAAAAGAGGCAATTGCAGAGCTGGCCCAAAGGTACCGCCTTCCCAGGCGCCAGATCTACGCGCTGGTCGAGGCGGCCAAGGAATCTGGTGAATGACCAAAATTGACATCCATGTGGTCGTCCTTGCCGCGGGCAAGGGCACCCGGATGAAGTCGGCGATCCCGAAAGTCCTGCACAGGATTGCCGGCAAGCCGCTGCTCGACCACGTCCTGGCTGCCGCCGCGCCGCTTGGTCCGGCCTCCACGACCGTGGTGATAGGGCACCAGGCGGACATGATTCGGGAGGCCTATGCCAACCGGCCGGATATGGGCTTCGTTGTCCAGGAGCCACAGCTGGGCACGGGACACGCCCTGCTCATGGCCGAACCCCGGCTCGAGGGCGCGGCCGGAACCGTCCTGCTGCTGTACGGCGATGTGCCGCTCCTGAGCACTGCCACGCTCCAGGCCCTTGTCGGCACCCACCGTGCTGAACACGCGAGCGCGACCGTCCTCACGGCGACCCTCGACCACCCCTTCGGCTACGGCCGCATCGTCCGCGCGGACGGTGCCATCGCGCGCATCGTCGAGGAACGAGATGCCTCGCTGGCGGAACGTGAGATTCGAGAGATCAACGCAGGCATCTACGCGTTCGAGCTCGGCCCGCTGTTCGACGCGATTCGCGGCATTGCGTCGGCCAATGCGCAGGGCGAGTACTACCTGCCGGACCTGGTGAGCATCTACCGCGCGCGCGGTCTCGGCGTGACCACCGTGCCCGTCAAGAACGCCGACGAAATCCGCGGCATCAACAGCCGCGCGGAACTGGCTGAAGTGGAGCGCATCGTGCGACAGACCAAGAACGAAGCGTTGATGGCGGCCGGCGTGACGATCATCGATCCGGCGACGACCTACGTGCACCCGGACGTCACCATCGGCGCGGACACGGTGCTGCATCCGAATGTCTACCTCGAGGGCCACACGGCCATTGGCGCGGCCTGCGAGATCCACAGCGGCACGCGCATCGTCGACTCGACGCTCGGCGATCGAGTCACGGTGCGCAACTACTGCATCATCACCGAGTCATCCGTCGCCGCCGAAGCCGTGCTCGGACCGTTCGCCCACCTGCGTCCCTCGAGCGACGTGAAGGAAGGCGCCCACGTCGGCAACTTCGTCGAGCTGAAGAAGACGACGCTCGGCGCCGGGTCGAAGGCGAACCACCTGGCATACCTCGGCGACGCGACTATCGGCAACGGCGTCAACGTCGGAGCCGGAGTGATCACCTGTAACTACGACGGGACGAAGAAGCATCCCACCGTCGTCAAGGACGGCGCGTTCATCGGAAGCGACTCCGCGCTCGTCGCCCCCGTGACGGTCGGCGAGGGCGCCTACGTCGCCGCAGGATCGACGATCACCGAGGATGTTCCGGCCGGCGCTCTCGGCATCGCGCGGGGCCGCCAGGTCAATAAAGAGGGATGGGCCAGGAAGAAACGGTAAAGTGCGAAATGCGAAGTGCGAAGTGCAAAGTAGCTGGCGGGTGGCTCGTTGCCCAGTTCACTGTTCACTTCGTATTCCGCACTTCACTTTGCAGTTCGCAGTTGGCATTTAGCACTCCGTAAAGGTCACCATGTGCGGAATCATCGGATACATCGGGCCCAAACCCCCGGTCCCCATCATCGTCGAAGGGCTTCGCCGGCTCGAGTATCGCGGCTATGACTCCGCGGGCATCGCGGTCGTCCACGACGGGCAGGTCGACGTCCGCCGCAGCGCGGGGAAGCTCGCCCGGCTCGAGGACGTCCTGGCCAGGGATCCGGTCGACGGCAAGTACGGCCTCGGCCACACGCGATGGGCGACGCACGGACGGCCGACCGAAGAGAACGCACATCCGCATCGCGACTGCACAGGCCGCATCGTCGTCGTGCACAACGGCATCATCGAGAACTACCTGCCGCTGAAACGCGAGCTCGAGCAGCAGGGCCACACGTTCGTCACCGAAACGGACACCGAGATCGTCGCGCACCTCGTCGAGCGCGAGATGAAAGAGGACGGCCTGGCGGCAGCCGTGCGCCGGGCGCTCTCACAGCTGCGCGGCCTGTTCGCGTTGGTGCTGCTCTCGGCCGACGATCCTGAAACGCTCGTGGCCGCGCGGAACGGGCCGCCGATCGTCGTCGGCCTCGGCGACGGCGAGTATTTCGTGGCCTCCGACATCCCGGCGATCCTCAGCCACACCCGCAACGTCGTGTTTCTCGACGACGGGGAGATGGCGGTGGTGACGCCGAACGGCGTGACGTTCACGGACGTCCAGGGCCGCGTGCGCGAGCACCCACCGACGCGAGTCCAGTGGGACCCGGTGATGGCCGAGCGCGCCGGCTACAAGCACTTCATGCTCAAGGAGATCTTCGAGCAGCCGCGAGCCGTCAGCGAGACGCTCGTCGGGCGGCTCTCTCCAGACCGCGGCGTGGTCACGCTCGACGAGCTCGGGCTCGATACGGCCGCCCTGAAGAACGTCGACCGGCTCCTGATCCTTGCCTGCGGCACCAGCTGGCACGCGGGGCTCGTCGGCAAGTTCATGGTCGAGCAGCTCGCGCGGCTGCCCGTTGAAGTCGACTACGGCTCGGAGTATCGCTACCGCGACCCGATTGTCGGCGACCGCACGCTCGCCGTGGTGATTACTCAGTCCGGCGAGACGGCCGACACGCTGGCCGCCATGCGCGAGGCGAGACGCAAGGGCGCCCGCAGCGTCGCCATCTGCAACGTCGTGGGCAGCATGGCGACGCGCGAGGCCGACGGCACGATCTACACGCACGCCGGTCCCGAAATTGGCGTCGCGTCGACGAAGGCGTTTACCTGCCAGCTCGTGGCCCTCTATCTGCTGGCGCTGCACCTGGGCCAGCAGCGAGGCGTCCTGGCGCCGGCCGAGGCCGCCGCCCATTTCGAGGCGCTGGCACATGTGCCGCTGCTGGTCGAGCAGGTGCTCAAGACCGCCGGCCAGATCGAGGAGATCGCGAGTCGCTTCTACACACGTCGCGACTTCCTGTATCTCGGTCGCGGAATTCACTACCCCATCGCGCTCGAAGGCGCGCTGAAGTTGAAAGAAATTTCGTACATCCACGCCGAAGGCTACCCCGCGGGCGAGATGAAGCACGGTCCAATCGCGCTCATCGACGAGCAGATGCCGGTTGTCGCGCTGGCGCCGCACGACGACGTGTTCGAGAAAATGCTCGGCAACGTGCAGGAAGTGAAGGCTCGCGGCGGATCCGTCATTGCGCTCACGACCGAAGGAGCGGATGATCTGGATCGAATGCTCGATCCGGCGCGCGACGCGGTGTTGCGTCTGCCGGCGGCGCCGGCGTTCGCGATGCCGATCGTCGCGGTCGTGCCGCTGCAGCTGCTCGCGTATCACATCGCGGTGCGCCGCGGATGCGACGTGGACCAGCCGCGGAATCTCGCGAAGAGCGTCACGGTTGAGTAGCGCAGGCCTTCAGGCCTGCCTCCGACGTTGCGTCCGACGGGCAGGGCTGAAGCCCAGCGCTACACACGAAGCAATCGACCGCATAAATGGACTTCACTTCCGGACTGAATCCCGAACAACGCGACGCGGTCTTGCAGAGCGACGGGGCCGTGCTGATCCTCGCCGGCGCCGGCTCGGGGAAGACACGCGTGATCGCGCACCGCATCGCACACATCGTCTCGACTGGGCTCGCTTCCGCGGACGGCGTCCTCGCGGTGACGTTCACGAACAAGGCCGCCGAGGAGATGCGCTCGCGCGTCGCGGCGCTGCTGCAGGCCGACTGCTCGCGGATGTGGATCTCGACGTTCCACTCCTTGTGCGCGCGGCTGCTGCGCCGCGAAGCCCCGGCGATCGGCCTGTCACGCGACTTCGTGATCTACGACTCGTCGGATCAGCTGTCGGTGGTCAAGCAGGCGCTGAAGGCGCTGAACATCGACGACTCGCTGGTGCAGCCGCGGGCGGCCCTCTCGCGAATCAGCCACGCGAAGAACACGATGCAGGGGCCCGAGACGTTCGCCTCGGGATGGAATCCGCGGGACAAGCAGATCGGGCAGATCTACGAGTTCTACCGGAATGCGCTGACCGAGAGCCACGCGCTCGACTTCGACGACCTCCTGCTCAAGACGCTGGAGCTGGTGGAAAAGTCGGAGTCGGTCCGGACGCGCTACGCCCGACAGTTCCGGTATGTCATGGTGGACGAATACCAGGACACGAACCGGCCGCAGTACCTGCTCGTCAAGCGGCTCGCCGAGCATCATCGGAACATCTGCGTCGTCGGCGACCCGGACCAGTCGATCTACAAGTGGCGCGGCGCGGATCTCCGGAACATCCTCGACTTCGAGACGGACTTCCCGAACCCGGCGATTGTCCGCCTGGAGCGCAATTACCGGTCGACGCAGGTCATCCTGGACGCCGCGTCGGCGGTGATCAGCCAGAACCGCAACCGCAAGGAAAAGCGTCTCTGGACCGACAAGGAGGGCGGCGCCAGGGTGCTGTATTTCCGCGGCAGCGACGAGCTCGAGGAAGCCGACTTCATCACCAGGACGACACGGCGCGCTCTCCAGGAGGACTCGAACGGCCTGGCCGCCGTGCTCTACCGGACGAACTCCCAGTCGCGCGCCATCGAAGACGCGCTCATGCGTGAAGGCATCGCCTACAAGATCGTCGGCGGTGTCCGGTTCTACGAGCGCAAGGAAATCAAGGACGCCATCGCGTACCTGAAGCTCATCGTCAATCCGTACGACGACGTGAGCGTCAGACGCGTGATCAACGTGCCGGCGCGCGGCATCGGGAAGGGCGTGATGGACGGGCTCGACTCACTCGGTCCGCCGGCGGATCTGCCGCCGCTGCTCGCCGCCGGGCTCGATCCGGTGGCGTCGTCGAATTCGCTGTGGGTGAAGATCGAGCGAGCGATCAACGAGCGCGCGCTGACGCCGCGCGCGACCGCGTCGCTGACCGTGTTCCGCGATCTGATTGTCGCGCTGACGGAGATGGCCCGCGTCGATTCGGTGTCGATCGCCGTCGGGAAGGCGCTCGATCAGTCCGGATACCTGCGCGACCTGCGCGAGGACCGCAGCGAGGAGGCGGAGGCGCGGATCGAGAACTTGGCGGAGCTCGTGTCGGCCGCGCGTGAATACGAAGCGCGTGATCCGGAGCCGTCGCTCGGCGGGTTCGTCGATCAGTTGTCGCTGCTGTCGGAAGCCGACGAGGTGGACGGAACGCGCGATGCGCGTGTCTGGCTGATGACGCTCCATTCCGCGAAGGGGCTGGAGTTCCCGATCGTGTTCATGGCAGGCCTCGAGGACGGCCTGTTCCCGCACTCACGCGCGCGAGACGACGAAGCGGAGCTCGAGGAGGAGCGGCGCCTCTGTTATGTGGGGATGACGAGAGCGCGCGAGCGGCTCGTGCTCACGAGCGCGGCGCGCAGGCGAGTCTTCGGCGACTATCAGCAGACGGCCCCCTCACGATTCCTCGACGAGGTGCCGGCGGAGCTGATCGAGCTGGCCACGGGATTCCAGAGCTCGTACCAGCGCAACTTCCCGAGCCACGAGTTCCGGCCGAATCCGTACGGCCGCGGCGGGCGCAGCGGCGGCGGCCGGGTCCGAGAGACCCCGGAGACCGCGTTTGCCGCATACGAGAACGAGGATCAGTCCGCGTCAGGCGGCGGCAACCCCAGGCCCGGCGCACGCGTCAGGCACGCCCAGTTCGGCGTCGGCACCGTCATCAGCGTCGAGCCGCTCGAGGACGACGCGAAGATCGTGGTCCGGTTCCCGATCGGACAGAAGACGCTCCGGGCGAAGTACGCGCGGCTGCAACCGGCATAACCCCCGCCTTCGCGCTCCGGCGCTTCGGCGAGGCAAGCCCGATGGAACTTCGCTATGCGGGCTTGACCGACGCGACGATCCAGCGCCCGGTGACTGCCTTGCCGCTCTGGTCCTTCGCCTTCGCACGCATCAGGACGGCCTTGAGGTTCTTCGTGGTCGGCGGGCCGTTCGGCGGGCGGACGCTGGCCGCCACCAACACTTCCTTCGTCGCCATCTCGACGTCGAGCGTGGTCGCATCCACGGTTGCGCCGTTCGGTCGCGACAGGCTCAGCTCGGCCATGCCGCGCGCGTCGCTCAGCTTGCGCTGCGCGTCTGACACGGCCTTGCGCTTGTCGTTGCCTTCCTGGACCCATTTGTCCCAGGACGACTTCAACGCCTGGTCCTTCGGCGGAATCGGCTTGTTCTCGGCCTCGAGCTTTGCGAACCGCGCGATGGCCGCGGAGTTGGCGTTGTAGAACTCGCGACGCTTGGTGGTGGCCTCGGTGTCGGCAGCCTTCGCGTCTTCGATGTCCTTGACGTACTGCTTCAGAGGAACGGGCGCCACCTTCTCATCGGTCACGCTGGTGACGTCGAAGCTCTCGACGACTCCTTCGGTGCGCGGGTCGAAGGTGGCGGTCGCGAAGTTGCCCAGCGTGAGGTCGTCCCTCAGCCGCGAGGCGCGGAAGAAATCACCGAGCAGTTTCTTTTCCGAGGAACCCGAGCACCCGGCTGCAAACGCAAGGACTGCGGCAACGAGCACGAGTCCCGTCCTCCAGCGCCGTGGCATGACTGCCTCCTTGGCAGGCCTGAAGGCCTGCGCTACACCTGCCCGTCCGGTCCTGGCGTTTCCGGTTCTGACGAGTCGGCCAGCGGCTCGTCCACCGAGACCTGGTCTTCCAGCCTGGCCACCGATACCGCGCGGTCGCCCTCGTCCATGTCGATCAACCGCACGCCCTGCGTGGCCCTGCCGATTTGCGAGATTCCGCTGGCCTGCGTGCGGAGGATCATGCCCTGTTCGGTGATGAAGAGCAGCTCCTCGGACTCGAGCACGCAGGAGACGCCCACGACCTTGCCGTTCCGCTCGGTGGCCTGGATGTTGATGATCCCTGTCCCGCCGCGGCCCTGCAGACGGTACTCGTCGATGGCGGTCCGCTTGCCATAGCCGTTCTCGGTCACGGTCAGGATGGTGCCGCCCTCGCGCAGCACCTCCATCCCGACGACCTCGTCGTCGTCGCGCAGCGAGATGCCGCGGACGCCGTAGGCGGTCCTGCCCATGGACCGGATGTCATCCTCCTGGAACCGGATTGCGATGCCGTTCCGGGTTCCGATGAAGATGTCGCTCTTGCCGTCGGAGAGCTGCACGCTCATCAGCGCATCGCCGACGTCCACGCCGATGGCGATGATACCCCCGGCGCGGGGGTTGCTGAACGACGCCAGCTCGGTTTTCTTGACCGTGCCCTTACGGGTGCACATCACGATGAACCGCTCGGGAGTGTCCAGTTCGCGGACTGAAAGCAGCGCGGCGATCTTCTCGTCCGGCTGCATCGACACCAGGTTCGCAATCGCCTTGCCCTTGCCAGCCGCCACGACATCCGGAATCTCGTGGACCTTGAGCCAGTAGCACCGGCCCTTGTCCGAGAAAATCAGGATGTAGCTGTGCGTGGACGCCACGAACAGGTGGTTAACGACGTCCTCTTCTCGGGTGCGCATGCCGATACGGCCGCGGCCGCCGCGACGCTGACTGCGGTACTCGGTGATGGCCGTGCGCTTGATGTAGCCGGTCGCCGTGACGGTGATCGCCACGTCCTCGTCGGCGATCAGGTCTTCGACGCGGAACTCGCCTTCGGCATCCACGATCGTGGTGCGGCGCGGGTCCCTGAACCGTTCCTGGATGGCCTTCAACTCGTCCACGACGACCTGCATCAGCAGCGTCTCGCTGGCGAGGATCGCGCGAAGCTGCTCGATGAGCTGCATCAGCTCCGCGAGCTCGTCGAGAATCTTCTGGCGCTCGAGTCCGGTCAGGCGCTGCAGCTGCATCTCGAGGATCGCCTGCGCCTGGAGCTCGCTGAAGGCAAATGTCGCGATGAGGCCTTCGCGCGCCTCGGGCGTGGTCTTGCTCGCGCGGATGAGCGCGATGACCTGGTCGAGGTGATCGAGCGCCTTCCTGAACCCCTCGAGGATGTGCGCGCGGGCCTCGGCCTTCTTCAGCTCGAACTCGACGCGCCGCCGGACGACCTCGCGGCGGAACTCGATGAACTCTTCGATGAACTCGAGCAGGTTGAGCAGCTTCGGCCGGCCGCCTGCGATGGCGAGCATGATGATGCCGAACGTGGTCTGGAGCTGCGTGTGCTTGTAGAGGTTGTTGAGGATGACCTCCGGCACTTCGCCGCGTTTCAGCTCGATCACCATCCGCATGCCGTCGCGGTCGGACTCGTCGCGGAGATCGGAGATGCCTTCGATGGTCTTCTCGCGCACGAGCTCCGCGATGTTCTCGATCAGGCGCTTCTTGTTGACCTGATAGGGAATCTCGGTGACGACAATCGACTGCTTGTCGCCCTTCTTCGACACCTCGACGTCGATCTTCGCGCGGACGGTGATCGACCCTCGGCCCTCACGGTAGGCCTGCACGATGCCCGAGCGCCCGACGATGATGCCGCCGGTGGGGAAGTCGGGCCCGGAGACGATGCGGAACAACTGACGCAGACGCTCTTCGCGGGTCGTGATGCGCTCCGCCTCCGCCGCGCTGCTCTCTGGCGCGGCTACGGCGCGACGGGCTTTCTGCTGCTCGTCGATCACGTAGATGACGCCGGCCACGACCTCGTGGAGGTTGTGCGGCGGCACGTTGGTCGCCATGCCGACGGCAATGCCCGACGAGCCGTTCACGAGCAGGTTCGGGATCGGCGCCGGAAGGACCGTGGGCTCTTCCGTCGTTTCGTCGTAGTTCGGGACGAAGTCGACGGTGTCCTTCTCGAGGTCGGCCATGAGGTCTTCGGCCAGGCCCTGCAGGCGCGCTTCGGTGTACCGCATCGCGGCGGGCGGATCGCCGTCGACCGAGCCGAAGTTCCCCTGGCCATCGACCAGGGGGTACCGCATGTTGAAGTCCTGCGAGAGCCGCACGAGCGTGTCGTAGATCGAGGCGTCGCCGTGCGGGTGGTAGTTGCCCATCACCTCGCCGACGATCTTGGCGCACTTGCGGTAGCCACGATTGCTCAGCAGCCCCATGTGGCGCATGCCGTAGAGCACGCGGCGATGCGCAGGCTTCAGCCCGTCGCGGACGTCAGGCAGCGCTCGCCCGATGATCACGCTCATCGCGTAATCCATGTACGAGCGCTTCATCTCGTCTTCGATGTTGACGGGGATCTTGTGTGCAGCGAATTCCATGGTTTCTTGGGCCGTGTAGGGGTCGGCGGCCAGGGCCAGGGGCCAGCGTGACTCGTGTGACGCGCTGAATCCTGATCCCTGCTCCCTGGACCCTAGACGTCGAGGTTCTTCACGTCCAGCGCATTGTCTTCGATGAACTTCCGGCGCGGCTCGACCTGATCGCCCATCAGCGTGGTGAACATCAGGTCCGCTTCCGCGTGGTCTTCGGCCTTCACCTGGAGCAGCGTCCGCTCCTCCGGCTTCATCGTGGTCGCCCAGAGCTGATCGGGGTTCATCTCGCCGAGGCCCTTGTAACGGTTGATCGCGACGCCTTTCTTGCCGGCGGCGATGAAGTACTCGACGAGCGCGTCGACCGACTGGAGCGTCACCGACTCGTCGCGCGGCCTGGCAGTCGCCGCCGGCGCAGGCGTCTCGTCCTCAACAGTCTCCGTGTCGCCCACCGCCGCGCCGCTCGTGACGACGAACGGGCCAGCGAGGTACTCCGCGACGTCGCGGTAGATGTTCAGCAACGTGCGATACGGGCCCGTCGCGAGGAACTCCGCCGTCACCGTGTAGCGACGCGGGTAGCCGCTCGCGCGGTCTTCGACCTGCAGCTGGAACAGGTTGTGCTCTTCGTCGGCGAGGATTGTGACGGTACGGCCTTCGGCCGCGATCGCCTGGCCGAAGGCCTCCAGGTTCCCGCGATCCGCGAAGAGCGCCTTGTCGCGGATGTCGCGCGCCAGCAGCTTCTCGACGATGTCGCGCGGCTGCCCTCGGCGTTCGACCACCTGGATCTGCTTGCCGTACGCGATGAGGCGCTGCAGAACGCGCACCAGCTCGTCGCCGCTGACTGTCGTGCGGGCCGCGACGGTCACCTTCCGCGCTTCGGCCGCGCGTCGAATCAGGAAGCTCTCGAGCTCGCGGTCGTCCTTGATGTAGGTCTCGCCCTTGCCCCGCTTGGCGCGGTAGAGCGGCGGCTGCGCGATGTACACGTAGCCCTGATCGATCAGCTGCGGCATCTGCCGGTAGAAGAACGTGAGCAGCAGCGTGCGGATGTGCGACCCGTCGACATCCGCGTCGGTCATGATGATGACGCGGTGGTAGCGCAGCTTGTTGATGTCGAAGTCATCGCTGCCGATGCCGCACCCGAGAGCCGCGATCATCGTGCGGATCTCTTCGCTGCTGAGCATCTTGTCGAAGCGGGCCTTCTCGACGTTCAGGATCTTGCCCTTGATCGGCAGAATCGCCTGGAAGCGCCGATCGCGGCCCTGCTTGGCTGAGCCGCCGGCCGACTCGCCTTCGACGATGTAGATCTCGCAGAGCGCCGGATCGCGTTCCTGGCAGTCCGCGAGCTTGCCCGGCAGCGCGGAGCTGTCGAGCGCGCCCTTGCGCCGGACGAGATCGCGCGCCTTGCGCGCCGCCTCACGCGCCCGCGCCGCATCCACGGCCTTCATGATCACGCGGCGCGCCACGGCTGGGTTCTCTTCGAGGTACGCGCCGAACTTGTCGTTGACGATCGTCTCGACGATCCCCTTCACCTCGGTGTTACCGAGCTTCGTCTTGGTCTGCCCCTCGAACTCCGGCTGCGGAATCTTCACGCTGATGATCGCGATGAGACCCTCGCGGACGTCTTCGCCCGAGACGCTCTCCTTCAGATCCTTCGCCAGGTTGTTGGCAGTCGCGTAGGCGTTGATCGTGCGCGTCAGCGCCGAGCGGAACCCCGAGAGGTGCGTGCCGCCGTCGTGCGTGTTGATGTTGTTCGCGAAGGTGTACACCGCTTCCGCGTAGCCGTCGTTCCACTGCAGCGCGATCTCGACGTCGATGCGGTCTTTCTCGCCCCGCATGAAGATCGGCGCGTCGTTGACGACCGCCTTGTTCTTGTTCAGGTGCGTGACGAACTCGCGGATGCCGCCCTCGTAGTGGAACTTGTGGCTCTTGCCTTCCTCGCGCTCGTCGTCCAGCGTGATCGTGACGCCGCCGTTCAGGAAGGCGAGCTCGCGCAGGCGGTTGGCCAGCGTGTCGAAGCTGAACTCGATGGTCTCGAAGACGTGCGCGTCGGGCTTAAAGGTGATCTTCGTGCCGCGACGCTTCGTCGTCCCCGTGATGACGAGGTCGCTGTCGGGCTTGCCGCGCTCGTAGCTCTGCTGGTAGACCTGACCGTCCCGCCAGATTTCCAGCGCGAGGGTCTCCGACAACGCGTTGACCACCGACACGCCAACACCGTGGAGGCCGCCGCTGACCTTGTAGGCGTCGTTCTCGAACTTGCCGCCGGCGTGCAGCACCGTGAGAACGACCTCGGCGGCGGACTTGCCCGTCTCGTGCATGTCGACGGGGATGCCACGGCCGTTGTCGACCACGGTGACTGAGTTGTCGCTGTGGATCGTGACGTTCACCTCGGTCGCGAAGCCGGCAAGCGCTTCGTCGATCGAGTTGTCCACGACCTCGTAGACCAGGTGATGCAGCCCTGCCGGCCCAGTCGAGCCGATGTACATCGCGGGGCGCTTCCGGACGGCGTCGAGGCCTTCGAGAACCTTGATCTTGTCGGCGCCGTAGTCCTCGGCATTGCCGTTGCCATTGCCGTTGCCCGGAGCCGCGGAAGACTCCGCGGGCGTCGTCGGCTCGTCGTGCTGTGGTTCCAGTTGATCCACTGAATAGCGT
Source organism: Acidobacteriota bacterium (assembly GCA_046735235.1). GTDB lineage: Bacteria > Acidobacteriota > Vicinamibacteria > Vicinamibacterales > JAENWD01 > JAENWD01. The sequence goes on from JBKPSY010000027.1 coordinate 19,917, forward strand.
CCTTCTTGTCGTGCCGCCCGCCGTATCGCAGGCAGTCCTCGCGGACGGCGCGGGAAGTCGAGCGCGTCCGGAATAGAGCCTTGAGCGGGTGGGCGTCTGTGCCGCCGATCCGGGGAACGATCGGGAGTTACAGACGCATCGGCATGATCACGTACGTGTAGTCGTAACCATCGGCGTTGATGGGACGCATCACCGCCTGGCTGACTTCGTCCTTCAACTCGAGTTCGACGTTGTCGGTCTTCACGACGCCGAGGAAATCACTCACATACCGCTCGTTGAAGCAGATTTGGAGCGCGGGCCCCGGATACTCCACCGCGACCTGCTCGTGCGCGTCCCCGAATTCCGGGCTGCTCGACGAGATGTCCACCTTGCCGGATCCGATCTCGAACTTCACCGCGCGCGACCGATCGTTGGCGAGGATCGCGACGCGCTTGACGGCACTCGTCAGACGATCCCGCTCGAACTCGACCTTCTTGTCGTTGCCTTTCGGGATCACGCGCTCGTAGGCGGGGAATTGCCCTTCGTTGATGCGCGAGATGAGCAACCGTCCACCGACGTCGAAGAACTGGTGATTCTCGCCGAGCTCGTACGTCACGTCGCCCTCGCCGTCCGCAAGCAGCCGTGAGAGCTCCGTGAGCGTCTTCTTCGGGATGATCGCGCGCTTCTCGCTCGGCGCGGCTTCCTCGCGCGTGACGTTGACAAGGGCCAGGCGATGCCCGTCGGTGGCGACCATCGTCATCTGCTTGTCCTTGATGACCAGGAGCGCGCCATTCAGGTAGTACCGCGTATCTTCACCGGTGATCGCGAACTGCGTCTTGTCGATCATCTCGCGCAGCGCCGCGCGCGGAATGGTCACGGTGTCGCCCTTCGGCTCCGGCAGCGTCGGAAAATCCTCGCGCGGCAGCGTCGCCATCCGCGACTCGAACCTCTCCGCCGACACCTTCACGTTGGTGCCGTCCTGCTGAATCGTGACCTCCGAATCCGGCAGCGCCTTCACGATCTCGAACAGCTTCTTCGCCGGCAGCGTCAGCACGCCCTTCTTCGCGACCGACGCTTCGCAGGTGCTGCGCAAGCTGACCTCGAGGTCCGTTGCCAGGAGCCGCACGCTTTTGCCGTCCGCTTCGATCAACACGTTCGCGAGAATCGGAATCGTGTTCTTGCGCTCGACGATGCCCTGGAAGAACTGCAGTTCGCGCAGGAGGTCGTTCTTGCGGACGACGAGTTCCATGTGGCGATGACCTCGAGTGGTGTGGGTGCCGCCCGGAACCGGTGTTTCCTTCTTAGTTCCAGGAGTTTTAGAGGATCAAGAAATTATACTGAAAATAGGTGCTGTCGAAAAGCACAATCTGAAAGTTTTAGTCCTTACGGGACAATAACTTAGGCTGTGCAAGTTTCTGTGGATGAGGGGCCGTGCGTCCTGGCGCTGCAGACTGTGGAAAACCCGCCGTCTCAGCCGGTCCACAGCCGGGCTTACCCGGGGACCGGTGGAAGCCTGTGGAAAGCGCGAAATCCTACCGGAAAGACTCGAGGAGGTTGTGGATGAGGGTGTTGAAATCTCCGTCCCGCTTTCGCATGTCCTCGATCTTGCGGATGGAGTGAATCACCGTCGAGTGGTGCTTGCCGCCGTAGCTGCGGCCAATCTCCGGCAGCGACGCGTGCGTGAGTTGCTTGCACAAGTACATCGCAACCTGGCGGGGGATGGCGACCGACTTCGAATTGTTGCGCGACTTCAGGTCCGCGACCTTCAACTGATAGTAGTCGGCGACGAACTTCTGGATGATCTCGATCGTGACGGCCTTCTCGTCGTGATCCAGGATGTTCTTCAGCACGTCCTGCGCGAGCGTGAGCGAGATCGCCGAGTTCGTGAGCGACGCATACGCAACCAGGCGCGTGAGCGATCCTTCGAGCTCGCGGATGTTCGACTTGATCTTCCCGGCGATGTAGATCGCGACGTTGTCGGGCAGCGGCACCGCGTCGGCTTCCGCTTTTTTCTTCAAAATCGCGACTTTTGTCTCGAGATCGGGCGGTTGGATGTCCGCAATCAAGCCCCACTCGAACCGCGATCGCAAGCGCTCTTCGAGCTGCGGAATTTCGTGCGGCGGACAGTCGCTGCTGATGACGATCTGCTTCTGCGAGTCGTAGAGCGCGTTGAACGTGTGGAAGAACTCGGTCTGCGTGCCTTCCTTGCCCGCCAGAAACTGCACGTCGTCGACCAGCAGCACGTCGACCGACCGATAGCGTTCACGGAAGTCGAGGATCCGGTCGTACCTGACCGCGTTGATCATCTCGTTCATGAACCGCTCGGACGAGATGTAGGTGAGTTTGAAGGACGGGTTGTGCTGCAGGACATAGCGTCCGACGGCGTGCATCAGGTGCGTCTTGCCAAGACCCACGCCGCCGTACACGAAGAGGGGGTTATAAGAGCGTGACGGTGCTTCGGCGACCGCGCGCGACGCCGCGTGCGCGAACTGGTTCGACGACCCGACGATGAAGGTCTCGAAGGTGTAGCGGGGGTTGAGACCCGCCGGCGCCGTGACCGGGTCCGGGGCTGCCGCTCCGATGTCCTCGCTCAGCCCGTCGAGAGCCGGCACAACCGCCGGGTCTGGAACCGGGGTGCGCTCGGGCGGCGGCGCCTGGCCCTCCGCCACGAACGAAATACCGGTTCCCGCGCGTCCCAGGTCGCTCAGGGCCTCGTTCAGCACCGCCGAGTAGTGTTTGTTCAGCCAGTCGCTGAAGAGGGCATTCGGAACCCGCACGACGATTGTCGTGCCCTGGTCCTCGACGTAAGCCGTGGGCTTGAACCAGGTGTTGTAGCTGTGCCGGTTGATTTTGACGTCGATCCGGGCCAGGACCTCGTCCCAGATATTGCTCATCTGCGGGACCGGTGCAAAGGCTGAGCTGGACTTTCGCCCAAAACTTGGCCTGAATTTACATACCGCTTACGCAAACGTCACCGCCGCCCAGAGGAAAATCGGCCCGTAAGGCCTTTCGCCGTCGCTAAATACCAGAGATGCGGCCGATCCCCGGGCGGAACGTCCTTGTAAACCCCTGGTTTTCCACAATTTTTTCCACAGGTGTGGAAAACTTTGGGAGGAACCCCCAACCGCGGGTCCTTCCGCGCACCCGGATCGCGGAGCGTAGCACACCGGGAACCCGCGCTGGAATTGACAGTGCCAGCGTGGCTTGGCTACCATTTGAGGTTCGCCTGCACGGCCGGACGTCGGCGTCGGCGTGAGCCTGTGGGCCAAGGATTCTCCGATGAGTAAGGGAAAGCGCACGTTTCAGCCGAACAACCGCCGGCGCCGCCGGACGCACGGATTCCTCGTCCGGATGCGGACGAAGAACGGCCAGACCGTCCTGAAGCGCCGTCGCGCCAAGGGCCGCAAGCGCCTGTCGGTTTCGTCCGAGCGGTAAGACCCGGGTCTCGCAGGTCCGGCGGGTCAGCCGGGTCGGTCAGGTCGTGACATGGACCAGCGATTCCGGGCCGTCGCCCATATCCGGCAACGCCGGGACTTCCAGACCGTCTACGACACCGGCCGCAAACTCCACGGCCGGACGATGACCATCTTCGCGCTCTCGAGGCCGGGCACCGGCTCGCGGCTCGGCATCGCGGCCACCAGAAAGCTCGGATCCGCCGTCGAGCGGAACCGGGCCAAGCGGCTCGTCCGGGAACTCTTTCGACTGAACCCAGCCCCACCCGGCCTCGACATCGTGGTGGTGCCGCGGCGGGCGCTGTTCGATGCCACCTTCAGCAGTCTCCAAGCCGAGTATGTCGCCACTTTGGGGCGTCTCCGTCCGTCCGGACTCCGCGGCTAAGCCGAGGCTCGCGGTCCGCGTGGCTCTGGGCGTGCTGCGCGGCTACAAGCTTCTACTATCGCCGCTCTTCACCGGCGCCTGCCGGTTTCATCCGTCCTGTTCGAACTACATGGCCGAAGCCATCCGTGTGCACGGCGTCGTGCGCGGCGGCTGGCTGGGCCTCGTCCGGCTGAGCCGGTGCCACCCGTGGGGGTCCTCTGGCCACGACCCCGTCCCTGCCCGCCGGAACTGATCCGTTTTCATGCAGAGCAATCAGCGCGTCCTTCTTGCCGTCCTTCTGTCGTTCCTCGTCCTCTGGGGTTACACGCTCCTCGTGCCGCCGCCCAAGAAACCGGCGGTTGCCCCCAGCGCTGCTGTGGCGGGCGGGACGGGTGCGACCGACGCGCATGCGGCCGGGACGTCTGCCGGCGGCCAGAGCGCGTCGGCCGGTGCGACCACGCCGCCTGCGGCCGCAACGACGCCCGCCACGCCGGCGGCTGCAGCCACCGTCGCCGACACCGCCGAACACGACGTCGTCGTCGAGACGAAGCTGGTACACGCCGTGTTCAGCAACCGCGGGGGCGTCCTCACGAATTGGACGCTGAAGAAGTACACCGACCAGACGGGCCACTCCGTCGATCTCGTTCCGGCATCGCTGCCGCCTGGCGAGTCTCGTCCGTTCTCGGTGCGCCTGACGGATCCCGGGCGCACGGCTCTCGTGAACACGGCGCTCTTCCAGGCGAACACGCGCGGACCCGTGGACGCGACAGGCGCTCAGGTGACGCTCACGTTCAGCTACGAAGACGAGTCCGGCTTCCGCGCCAAGAAGACGTTCACGATTGCGCCCGAGTCGTACGTCATAACGTTCTCGATGGATGTCGTCGACGGCAAGAACGCGCTCAACCCTGTCGTCGAATGGGGGCCCGGCCTGGGCGACAGCACGTTCCTGACGAACCAGAACTCGCGTTTCGCGACGTACAACCAGCACTCACAGGCGATCGTCTACGCCGAGGGTTCGGTGAAACGGCTGCCATCGCCCAAGGTGCAGCAGCAGCCGACCTGGCAGGGCGACTACCCGTTTGCGGGAATCGACGATCACTATTTCATCGCGAGCCTCGTGCGGCCGGGTGTCGCGCGGCTCACGTATCGGCCGACGCTCGTGCCCGTGCCGGCGATCGCCGGCCAGCCCGCGGGCGAACGCGAGCTGATCTCGTTCGACGTCCTGTTCGCGACGCCACCTGCCAACGTGCGTGTGTTCCTGGGCCCGAAGGACTTCGACATCCTGAAGTCGGTGGACGGGGATCTCGTCCGGTCGATCTACTACGGGATCTTCTCGCCGATTGCCGTGCCGCTGCTGCACGCGCTGAAGTGGATCGACGGGTTCGTCGGCAACTTCGGGTGGTCGATCATCCTTCTCACCATCTTCATCAACATCGCAATCTTCCCGCTGCGCCACAAGAGCGTCGTGTCGATGCGGAAGATGCAGCAGCTGCAGCCGCAGGTGAAGGCGATCCAGGATCGCTACGCCGGGCTCGCGATGACGGATCCGAAGCGTCAGAAGCTGAACGAAGAGCTGATGGCGCTGTACAAGGAGAAGGGCGTCAACCCGGCGAGCGGCTGCGTGCCGATGCTGCTCACGATGCCGATTCTCTTCGCGTTCTACTCGATGCTGTCGGTGTCGATCGAGCTGCGCGGCCAGCCGTTCGCGCTCTGGATCCACGACCTCTCACAGCACGACCCGTACTACATCACGCCGGTGCTGATGGGCCTCTCGATGCTCTGGCAGCAACGGATGACGCCGGTGGCCGATCCGCAGCAGGCGAAGATCATGATGATTACGCCCATCATGTTTCTGTTCTTCTTCCTGTGGGCACCCAGCGGCCTCGTGCTCTACTGGCTCGTGAGCAACCTGCTCGGCATCGGCCAGCAGCTGCTCACCAACCGAATGATCGGAGGCGCGCCGGCCGCGGCGCCGCGGCCTCCGGCAGAGCGGCGACTCAAGCAGGCCGGCGCCGGTCAGACCGACAGCGCGCGCGGCACACGGTGATCCCGACCATGACGACGACGAGCGAGCTGTCGCAGAAGCTGCACGACTTCGTGAGCGCGGTGCTGACCGCGATGGGTGCCGAGCCGAGCGTGGCGATCACCGAGTCGCCCGATGGCTTCCGGATCGACGTGGACGGCGACGGCGCGGAGACGCTGCTCTTCCATCGCGGCGATGCCCTGCGCGCCTTTCAGACGATCGTGAACACCACGTTCCGGCGCGAGCTGGGCGACACGCGCAAGGTGCTCGTCGACTGCCAGGGATTCCGGCGCGACAAGGACGCCGAGCTGAAGCAGATGGCGAAGTTCCTTGCCGAGAAGGTGCTGGCATCGGGGACGTCTCAGGAGATTGGCCCGCTCAATTCCTACGAGCGGCGGATCGTCCACATGGCGGTGTCGGAGATTGAGGGGCTGAGCTCCGAGAGCATCGGCGACGCGGCGGTGAAGACCGTCATCATCAGCCCTCGCCGATAACGCGCTCCCCGCCGCAGCAGGCCGGGCCTCGGGCCGCACCGACAGCTATCGGACCGCCGCAGTAGGCCGGGCCTTCAGGCCCGGCGCCGACGACAGAATAGCAGCAATAACTTCTTTAGAATCAATAACTTACGCTGATTGTTGACGGACGGCACGCGAGGGCTTCCCCCAAAGCCGCCGTCTCGACTACTCTCACGTCGTGGCCGGGAAGAACCTTCACGATCGCCTGACCAGGCGCCTGCGCAAGGCCGGCCTCTCTCCCGACCGCGCGCTGCTCAACGGCCTCGAGCAGTATTTCCAGCTATTGGCGCGCTGGAACGCCAAAATCAACCTCACCGCCTTTTCTCTGGCGGATCCTAACGACGAGGCGATCGACCGGTTGCTCGTCGAGCCCGTGGTCGCTGCGCGCCATCTGACCTCTGCGACCGCGATCATCGACATCGGGTCTGGCAGTGGCTCGCCAGCAATTCCGCTCCGGTTGGCGCTCGGACCCGCACGACTCACGCTCGTCGAAGCGAAGACGCGCAAAGCAGTGTTCCTTGTCGAGGCGCTGAGGCACCTCGAGATTGGCGATGGCTCGGTTGAGACCGCGCGCTTCGAGCAACTCCTGACTCGTCCAGAGCTTCATGAGGCGTTCGATGTGTTGACGATCCGGGCTGTCCGGGTCGAGGCACGAACGCTTCTGACGCTTCAAGCGTTCTTGCGCCCGGGCGGGCGGCTACTGTGGTTCCGCGGCCCAGGAGGACCCGATATCCCATCAGAAACCATCGTCCCCCTTTCTTGGGCCGCGACATATCCGCTTGTCGAAAGTCTCCGAAGCCGGCTGGTTGTTCTGACGAAGCAGAGCCATCACAGTCGGACCAAGGCGTGACGTTCCACGTGGAACGGGTGCTCAGGTCTCCTCAGGTCTAGCAGGTCCAGCAGGTCTAACCGGTCGGTCAGGTCTAACCGGTCGGTCGAATGCGCGTTCCGGTCGAGCGGTTGGTCCCGGTCGGATGGGTGGGATTCGCCGTCTTACGACCTTGTGTTCCACGTGGAACGTTTCATCGCGTGGTGAGAGTTCATTCGATGCGCGCCGACGACGACCTTTAGACCGATTCGGCCCGATGACCAGCTAATCCGACCCGTACGACCGGTTCGACCCGTTCGACCTGCTCGACCTGTTTGACCTGGCTCTCCCGCCGCTCTATGCTTTCGAAGCAAAAGGTGTGAAGAACCGCAAATAGGTCGTGTGACCTAATATGGCCAGAATCGTCGCGGTTACCAATCAAAAGGGCGGCGTGGGAAAGACGACGACCGCCATCAATCTCGCAGCCTCACTCGCACTTGCGGACCAGAGAGTGTTGCTCGTCGACCTCGACCCGCAGGGCAACATGACCAGCGGCGTGGGGTTGCGCGGGCAGCAGGCGCCTGGCGGCACGGTCTACAGCGCGCTCGAGAGCGACGCGGGCGTCGACCCAGCCAGCTTCGTTATCCCAAGCGCCGTCGACAACCTGAAGGTCGTGCCCGCCGACGGGAGCCTCACCGGGGCCGAGATCGAGCTCGTCGGGCTCACCGACCGCGAGCGCCGGCTGCGGCGTCTGCTCGAGCCCCTGCGCGCGGACTTCGACTGGATCTTCATCGACTGTCCGCCCTCGCTCGGCCTGCTCACGCTCAACGCGCTCGTCGCCGCCGACGCGGTGTTGATTCCCCTCCACTGCGAGTACTTCGCGCTCGAGGGCCTCGCGGCGCTCGTGTCGACGATGAGGCGCGTGCGCGTGTCGCTGAATCCGTCGCTCGACATCGAAGGCGTGCTGCTGACGATGTACGACGAGCGCACCAACCTCGGCCAGCAGGTCGCGCGCGACGTGCGCGAGTTCTTCAAGGAGAAGGTCTACACCACGGTGATCCCGCGCAACGTGCGGCTCGGCGAGGCGCCCAGCCACGGCACGCCGGTCGTGTTGTACGACGCGAAGTCGCGCGGCGCGGAGGCCTATCTCGCGCTGGCACGCGAGGTGCTCGAACGCAGCGCGAAGCCGGAACTGCAGAGCGCGCAGTGACTGGCAATTGACGAAGCTGGAGTGAGGACCAGACGATGGAGAAGCGACCGGCGCTCGGCAAAGGCCTGAGCGCGCTGATTCCTGACGAGCCACCGGCGGCCGATCGCACTGGCCTGATCGAGATCGACGTCGATCGCCTCGCGCCGAGCGACTACCAGCCGCGCACGATGATGGACACGGCGCGACTCGACGACCTGGCCGCGTCGATCCGGGCCAACGGCGTGATTCAGCCGATCGTCGTTCGTAAGACCGCTGACGGGTATCGGATCATCGCAGGCGAGCGCCGCTGGCGCGCGGCACAGAAGGCCGGTCTCACGCGCGTGCCCGTCGTCGTGAAGGAGGTGACCGGCCCCGACGCGCCGGGCCGGCTGCTGCAGATGGCTCTCATCGAGAACATCCAGCGCGAAGACCTGAACGCGATCGAGGAGGCGAAGGCCTATCGCCGCCTCGCGGACGAGTTCTCGCTGACGCAGGACGCGATCGCCGCGGCCGTGGGCAAGGATCGCGCGACGATTGCCAACACGCTGCGCCTGCTGAAGCTGCCCGACGAGTTGCAGAACGATCTGTCCGCCGGCGCCCTGACGATGGGACACGCGCGCGCGATCCTGGCCCTCGCGTCCGAGGCGCAGCAGGTGCGCGTCGCTCGCGAAGTGAAGACTCGTGGCCTCAGCGTCCGCGAGACCGAGGCGCTCGTGAAGGCGGCGCTCGAAGGCCGGGAGATCGACGGCCCGACGCCGCGCGCGGCGCGTCCCGTCACGCCGCCAGACGTCCACACGCGCGCCGCGGAAGAGCGCCTGAAGATCCACCTCGGCACGCGCGTGCGCATCGTCCGCAAGGAGAAGGGTGGGCGCATCGAGATCGATTTCACGAGCGAAGACGAGTTGATCCGGATCTTCGAGAGCCTCACCGAGCGATAGCGTCACCTGTAGCGCAGGCCTTCAGGCCTGCCAATTTCCGCAGACGGTTGACGGCCGAGGCAGACCTGAAGGTGTGCGCTACAGTTGAGAACGATGGCAAATCTCACCGAACTGGTCGCCTGTGCCGGCTGCGCGAGCAAGCTTGCCGCCGGCGAACTGGCGCGCGTGCTGCACGACCTGCCGCCGCAGACCGATCCGAACGTGCTCGTCGACTTCCGCGGATCCGACGACGCGGGAATCTACCGCTGGCCAGGCGGGCCGGCGCTGGTGCAGACGGTGGATTTCTTCACGCCAATCGTGGACGACCCGTTCACGTATGGGCAGATCGCCGCCGCCAACGCGCTGAGTGACGTGTACGCGATGGGCGGCGTGCCGGTCACGGCGCTCGCGATCGCCGCGATGCCAGAGACGGGCATCGACGGCGACACGATCCGGCAGATCTTCCTCGGGGGCTTCGACAAGCTGCAAGAGGCGGGTGTGGCACTGCTCGGCGGCCACACGGTGCGCGATCCGGAAGTGAAATTCGGCTACGCGATCACCGGACGCGTCGACGCCGATCGCGTCTGGACCAACGCCGGCGCGCGCGTCGGCGATCGGTTGATCCTGACGAAACTGCTCGGCACCGGCATCTGCGGCACCGCGATCAAAAACAAGCGCGCGCCCGAGGCGCTCGTCGCGGCGGCCGTGCGATCGATGACCACGCTGAACAAGCGAGGCGCCGAAGCGCTGACGACGTTCGGCGACGCCGTGCACGCCTGCACGGACGTCACCGGCTTCGGGCTCGTCGGCCACTCGACAGAAATGGCGGTCGGGAGCCATACGTCACTCGCGATCGAGTTCTCGCGGTTGCAAATCCTTCCCGGGGCGCTGCCAATCGCGTCGGCGAACCGGTCCGGCGGGATGGGCACGAACAAGCAGCAGTTCGCGCCGACGGCCGATACCTCCGCGCTCGGCGAAGCCGAGGTCGACCTGTGCTTCGATCCGCAGACGTCGGGCGGACTGCTCGCATCCGTAGACGCGGCCAGGGCCGACGAGATCGTGGCGGCGCTGCAGGGCGCGGGACTTCCGGCGGCAGTCATCGGCGTTGTCACGTCACGCGCGGGATCGTTCGTGACTGTGCGGCGCTGATCGTCCAGAACACGTTTCTCAGAGACTCCATGCCACCGTCGCTCAAACGCGAGCTCGGGCTCCGCGACCTCACGCTGTTCGCGTTGACGTGTGTCGTTTCGACGCGCTGGATCCCGCTGGCCGCCCACGCGGGACCGGTGTCGGTGACGCTGTGGCTGCTGGCGGCGGTGTTCTTCGTGGTGCCCTTGACCATCTCCGTGGCTGCGCTGGTCGTGAAGCACCCCGGAGCGGGCGGGTTGTACATCTGGGCGCGGCAGGACTTCGGACCGTGGCACGGGTTCTTCTGCGCCTGGGTCTACTGGATGGGGATAGCCTTCCTGTTCCCCACCGCCGCGATGCTGTACGCGCGCGTCGGTTTCTCGCTGCTCGATCCCGCGCTCGCCCACCTCGGCGACAACCGCCTCTTCTTGCTTGCCGCCACGCTGGGGCTGGTCTGGGTCGCGCTCGGATCGAACCTGATTGGACTCCAGATCGGCAAGTGGGCCGAGAACGTCGGTGCGCTCGCGACCGTGGCGACTGTGCTGGTGCTTGTTGCCATCGCCTGCCTCGTGGGGACGAGACGAGGCATCGCGACGCCATTGGACATCACGCCGGCCTGGAGCTGGGGAACCGTCAGCTTCTGGGCCGCGATTGCGTACGCGACCTCCGGCATGGAGGCGGCCGCGATGATGACCGGCGAGGTGAAGAACCCCGAACGCACCATGCTGCGGGCAGGCTGGATGGCATCTGCGCTGGCGGCAGCGCTGTACATCAGCGCCACCATCGCTTTCCTCGTGGTGCTTCGCCCCGAACACATCAGCGAACTGAACGGGTATGCGGACGTCGCAAATTCGGCCGGGGTGCTTCTTGGCGCCGGATGGCTCTCGCCGTTGATTGCCCTGCTTGTGCTCGCGAGCGGTGTCGGATTCATCGGCGGCATCGGCACCGCCACGGCGCGACTGTCTTTTGCCGCCGCGACCGATGGCCTGCTGCCCGACGCGTTCGCGCGAGTACACTCCAGGTGGAAGACGCCCCATGTCTCGATCCTGGCCCTCGGCGTGGTGTCGACAGCGCTTCTGGTGGTCTATCAGCTGGGGGACAGCCTTCGCGCGGCATACGACGAGCTCGTGTCCCTGATGGTCATCACGGGATTCGTGCCGTACCTCTACATCTTTGGCAGCGGCTGGAAGGCGGGCAAGCGCCTGAGCGCGATGTCGGGAGTCGCGGTCACCCTGCTCGCGCTGTTCTGCGCGGCAGTACCGCCCGACAGCGCCACCAACGTGTGGCTGTTCGAGAGCAAGCTCGCAGGAGGGACGCTGGTGGTTGCGGCCTCCGCGTGGCTCGTCTATCGCGGAAGACGCCGAACGCCCGCGCGCATCGGCATCCCGGCCGTTCTCGCTGGCACGACCGAGCCGTAATCCTCAGCGTGGCGTTCGCAGGCGCTGGCGAAACCACACCGTCAGCGCTTCCACCGACACCTCCGCCGAGGCCACGCTCGCCGCGACGACGTCGAGATCCTTGTCGGTGGCGACGAGGCTCGCGCCGTTGGCGATCAGGAAGCACTCACCCGCGACGATCGCCGTCTCGCGATTGCGCTCCAGGAATGGGGCGCCGAGGATGAGGCCGCTGACGAGCGCCGCGGCCTTCGCGTCGAGCGACGCGTAGAGATCCGCGCCGTCGAAGGTCGCCGTCGGCCGCGACACGGCGGACTCGAGTGCGCGGACGTCGCGTACGCCGGCCTCGCTCAGATGCCCGACCAGGCTCTGGTGCAGGCTCAACACCTGCTCGACGGAAAGGTGGGCGGTCACCGGGTCCGCTTCCTCAGGAACGCGGCGCGGCGCTCGAGCACCTCGTCGGCCAGGGCACGAAAACGCGCCGAGACCTCGCCGCCGTCGAGCCACGCGACGCCTGGTCGGATTGTCACGGCGCCGGTCATCGGGTCGACGGTCACGTCTACTTCTTGCCCCTTCCGGAGGCGGAACGCCTGCACCACTTCCATGGGCAGGGTGACCGCCAGAGAACTCCCTGTCTGCACGACCGACCGCCTCATATACGTATTAGGTCAATAGGGTATTGATTAAGTCAATATTTATTCGGCCAAGTTCAGCGACGTCAGCTGCTCACATGGTATAAACGGGCGTTTGCCCGGCGGCCGTTTGAGCCGACGGTTGGAGTTGCCGCACTGTGGGAATCCCCGATCTCTCCGTCATCTGGGTCATCTTCTTCGTCCTGCTGCTGACGTTCCTGATGAACCAGCTCCTGTTCAAGCCGCTCGTCCGCGTCATGACCGCGCGGCAGTCGGCCGTGAAGTCGGCGCGCAACCTCGCCGACAAGGCCGCGGCGGATGCCACGAAGGCGACCGACGCCTTCGACGAGAAGACCCGCGCCGCACGCCAGGAGATTGCACGCCGGATGGAAGAGGCGCGTCGCGCCGCGGAAGTCGAGCGCTCGCGGCTGCTCGAGGAGGCGCACGCCCAGGCTCACGGCACGATTGCCGACGCCACCAGGCAGCTGACGGCCGACGCCGCCGACGCCAGGCAGCGCATCGATCGCGAGTCGACCGAGCTGGCCCACACCCTCGCGGACCGCGTGCTCGGCCGCCAGACCACCTAGGCCCCAGAGGTTCTCGTGCTCATCCACAGGATTTCGTCGGGACTTCGTGACTCTCGCGCGCGCCGGCTGGTGCTGGCCGCGGCGGTTCTCGCACTGATCTCGCTGGCGGGCCGTCCCGCCCGCGCCCAGGAGCCCGCGCACGAGCAGGCCTCGGCAGCGGCGCACGAAGGCGCCGAGAGCCAGGCTCACGAAGAGAGCATCTGGCCGTTCGTCGGCAAGATCTTCAACTTCGTCGTTCTCGTCGGCGGCCTGGTGTACCTCGCGCGCAAGCCATTTGCCGAGTACCTGAGCCGCCGCGGCGGCGAGCTTCGCGCCGAGCTCTCGGCCGCGGAAGCGCTCAAGGCCGAGGCCGCCGCGAAGATCGCGGAGATCGACGCGCGGATGAAGACCCTGCCCGCCGAGCTCGAGGCGCTCGGGGCCCGGGGCCGCGCGGACATCGCGGCCGAGGAGCAGCGCATCCGGGAACTGGCCGCGAGCGAGAAGCAGCGACTCCTCGATCAGGCTGCGCGCGAAATCGACCAGCGCGTACGCATCGCGAAGCGCGAGCTCGTGGAGCACGCCGCCGACCTGACGATCGACGTCGCGCGCACGAAGATCCAGAGCGAGATCACCGACGCGGACCGCTCGCGGCTGGTCGATCGGTACCTCTCACAGGTGACGTCACATGAGTGATCGCTCCGACGCCGTCCGCTTCGCGAAGGAGCTGTTCGACGTGACGTGGCGGCACAACCAGGCCGACCAGGTCGCCGACGAGCTCGACGCCTTCGCGCAGGCGATGCGTCAGAACAAGGGCATCGCCAAGCCCCTGTATCACCCGCTCGTCCCGCAGTTGAAGAAGCTCGAGACGATGCGTCGTGCGATCGCCGACCTGGGCCTCAGCAAGCCGACGGCCGTGATCCTCGAAGCGCTCGTCAACGCGTATCGCGTCAAGCTCCTGCCCGCGGTCGCCGACAGCTTCCGCGCGCGGCTGAGCACCAGGCGTGGCGTCATCCGCGCCCGCGTGACGACGGCCGCCGCGCTGGCTCCCGACAAGGCCTCGGCGCTGGAGGCCACGCTCAAGCAGATCTCGGGGCGTGACGTCGTGCTCGAAACGAAGATTGACCCGTCGATCATCGGCGGCGTCGTGGCTCAGCTCGACAGCACCGTGTACGACGGCAGCGTCACGCGGCAGCTCGCCCGCATGCGACAGAAGCTCGTGGAGAACGTGTAGCGATGACCATCAAGGCAGACGACATCACCAGGATCATCCGGGAACAGCTCGGCGCATTCACCGTCGACGTGGACGTGGCCGAAGTCGGCGCCGTCGTGTCGGTCGGCGACGGCATCGCGCGCGTCCAGGGTGTCGACAAGACGATGGCCGGCGAGATGCTCGAGTTCCCGAACGGCCTGTTCGGCATCGCGCTGAACCTCGAAGAAGAGAGCGTGGGCACGGTGCTGCTCGGGCAGTCCGGGGACCTGAAGGAAGGCGACCAGGTCAAGCGCACGGGGCGCATCATCTCGGTGCCCGTCGGCGACGAAATCCTCGGCCGTGTCGTCAACGCCCTCGGTCAGCCCATCGACGGCAAGGGCCCGATCGCGACGACGAAGTTCGCGCCGATCGAGCGAATCGCGCCGGGCGTTACCGATCGGCAGCCGGTCAAGGAGGCGCTGCAGACGGGCCTCAAGGCCATCGACGCGATGATCCCGATTGGCCGCGGCCAGCGCGAGCTGATCATCGGCGACCGCCAGACGGGCAAGACCGCCGTCGCGATCGACACGATCATCAACCAGAAGGGCAAGGACGTCATCTGCATCTACAACGCGATCGGACAGAAGCAGTCCACGATCGCGCAGGTCGTCCGCACGCTCGAGGAATACGGCGCGATGGAGTACAGCATCGTCGTCGCCGCGTCGGCGTCCGAGCCGGCGCCGCTGCTCTACATCAGCCCGTATTCGGCCTGTGCGATTGGCGAGTACTTCCGCGACAGCGGCCGTCACGCGCTCGTGGTGTACGACGACCTTTCGAAGCACGCGCAGGCGTACCGCGAGATTTCGCTGCTGCTCCGCCGCCCGCCGGGCCGCGAGGCGTACCCGGGCGACGTCTTCTACCTGCACTCGCGCCTGCTCGAGCGGGCGGCGAAGCTGAAGAAGGAGATCGGTGGCGGATCGCTGACGGCGCTGCCGATCATCGAAACGCAGGCGGGCGACCTGTCGGCCTACATCCCGACCAACGTGATCTCGATCACCGACGGCCAGCTGTTCCTCGAGTCGGACCTCTTCAACCAGGGCGTCCGTCCGGCCATCAACGTCGGCAACTCGGTGTCGCGCGTCGGCGGCTCGGCGCAGATCAAGGCGATGCGGCAGGTCGCCGGCACGCTGCGCCTCGACCTTGCGCAGTATCGCGAGCTGGCGGCGTTCGCGCAGTTCGGCAGCGACCTCGACAAGGCCACGCAGGCGCAGCTCGCCCGCGGCCGCCGGCTCGTCGAGATCCTGAAGCAGCCGCAATACAAGCCGCTGCCGGTCGAGCAGCAGATCATCCTCATCTTCGCCGCCATCAACGGCTACTTCGACGGCGTCGAGGTGGAGACGATCCTCGGTCTCGAGAGCCAGCTCTACACGTTCTTCGCGAATCAGTACTCGTCGGTGCTGCGCGACCTCGTGGAGAAGAAGACGATCGACGACGACCTCAAGGGCCAGCTGCACGCGGCGTTGAAGGAGTTCATCAAGGGCGTGGCGCCGGCGGCGAAAGCGTAGGGAGCAGTCCATGGGGTTATGAGTCCATGGGTCCATGGGCAAGAACCCCCCATGCACCCATGCACCCATGCACCTGACAGGTTTTTAGCAGATGCCTTCACTGATTGACATCCGCCGACGGATCCGCGCGGTCAAATCGACGCAGCAGATCACCAAGGCGATGAAGATGGTCGCGGCCTCGCGCATGCGCCGTGCGCACGAGCGCGTCGTGAACGCGCGCCCGTACTCGACAGGCATGCTCCGTGTGCTGACGAGTCTCGCGAGTCGCGTCGATCCGAACATGAACCCGCTGTTGGCCGAGCGCGACACGGCGAAGGCCGGCGCGCGGATTGTCGCCGTCGTCATCACCGGCGACAAGGGCCTTGCCGGCAGCTTCAACTCGAACATTCTGAAGGCCGCGGGCCAGTTCCTCGCCGCACGGAAGCATCAGCAGGTCGAGTTCGTGTTCGTCGGCCGGAAGGGGCGCGACTACTTCAAGCGCCGGCCGGTGACGACGCGCGGCGAGCTGGTGGGGCTTTTCACGCGGCTGACGTCACAGCACGCCGCCGAGGTCGCAGGTCCGGTCATCGAGGCGTTCGCGAACGGACAGGTCGACGGCGTGTTCGTCATCTACAACGAGTTCAAGTCGATCATGTCGCAGAAGACGTTGGTCGAGCAGCTGCTGCCGATCCCGCGTCTCGAGCCGGCCGCCGCTGAGAGCGGCCCGGCGCTCGACTACCTGTACGAGCCGGACGCCGCGACGATCTTCGGAAAGCTGCTGCCGCGATACGTCGAGAGCCGCATCTTCGCGGCGCTGCTCGAATCGAACGCGGCGTTCTACGCGGCACAGATGACCGCGATGGACTCGGCGACGAAGAACTCTGCCGAGATGCTCGAGTCGCTCACGCTCTACATGAACAAGGTCCGCCAGGCGGCGATTACCAGGGAAATCATCGAGGTCGTGTCTGGCGCACAGGCGCTCTAGAGAGCGGCGCAACTGAAGTTGCGCCCTACGCCAGACGATCGTAGGGCCGGACTTCAGTCCGGCCAGCGAGAGGGAAGGAACCACACTGTATGGCACAGCAGGCACAGCACACGGGGAAGGTGGTCCAGGTCATCGGGCCGGCCGTCGACATCGAATTCGCCGACGGGCATCTCCCGGACATCTACAACGCCGTGCGCGTGGTCTCGCCGGCCGGCGCCGACCAGCCGATCAACGTCGTCGTCGAGGTCGAGCAGCACCTCGGTGAGGGCCGTGTCCGGACCATCGCGATGACGGCGACCGACGGCATGCAGCGCGGCATGGATGCCATCGACACCGGCGGGCCGATCACGGTGCCCGTCGGCCCCGAAACACTCGGACGCGTGCTGAACGTGCTCGGCGAGCCGGTGGACTTCGCCGATCGCCCGGTCAACACCAAGGAGCGGTGGCCGATTCATCGCCAGGCCCCGAACCTGGAGAGCCAGTCCACCGAGCTCGAGATGTTCGAGACGGGCATCAAGGTCGTCGACCTGCTGGAGCCGTACCTGAAGGGCGGCAAGATCGGCCTCTTCGGCGGTGCGGGCGTCGGCAAGACGGTCATCATCCAGGAGCTGATCCACAACATCGCGCTCAAGCACGGCGGCGTGTCGGTGTTCGCGGGGGTGGGCGAGCGCACGCGCGAGGGCAACGACCTCTGGCTCGAATTCCAGGAGAGCGGCGTCATCGACGTCAACGACTCGACGAAGTCGCGCGCCGCGCTCGTTTACGGCCAGATGACGGAGCCGCCGGGCGCCCGCATGCGCGTCGCCCTGTCGGGCCTGACCGTCGCCGAGTACTTCCGGGACGCCGAGAACAAGGACGTTCTGCTCTTCATCGACAACATCTTCCGCTTCACGCAGGCGGGCTCGGAAGTGTCGGCGCTGCTCGGCCGCATGCCGTCGGCGGTCGGGTACCAGCCGACGCTGCTCAGCGAGATGGGCCAGCTGCAGGAGCGGATCACCTCGACCAAGTCGGGATCGATTACGTCGGTGCAGGCCATCTACGTGCCCGCGGACGACTACACGGATCCGGCGCCGGCGACGACCTTCGCGCACCTCGACGCGACGACGAACCTTTCGCGCGCGATCGCGGAGCTGGGCATCTACCCGGCGGTCGATCCGCTGGCGTCGTCGTCGCGCATTCTCGATCCGCGCGTGATCGGCGACGAGCACTACAACGTGGCGCGCCAGGTGAAGCAGGTGTTGCAGCGCTACAAGGACCTGCAGGACATCATCGCGATTCTCGGCATCGACGAGCTGTCGGAAGACGACAAGCTGACGGTGAGCCGGGCGCGCCGGGTCCAGCGGTTCCTGTCGCAGCCCTTCTTCGTCGCCGAGCAGTTCACGGGCATTCCCGGCAAGTACGTGCCCATCGCCGACACGATCCGCGGCTTCAAGGAGATCGTCGACGGCAAGCACGACAACCTCCCGGAACAGGCGTTCTACCTCGTAGGCACGATCGAGGAAGCGATCGAGAAGGCGAAGACGCAGGCCCAGGCATGATTCCCAAGGCCCTCGCGCTCGAAATCGTCACACCCGACAAGCCCGTCGTCCACGAGGACGTGGACGAGGTGCAGTTGCCGGGCTGCGAGGGCGCCTTCGGCGTGCTGCCTGGTCACACGCCGCTTCTGGCGCTCCTCGATCCCGGAGAGCTCTGGTACCGCAAGGCCGGCGCGAAGACGTCGCTCGTCATCGATTCCGGGCTGGCCGAGGTTCTTCCGGATCGCGTGACCGTTCTCGTCGGCCTCGCCGAGAAGCCGGAGGCGATCGTCGTCGCGAAGGAGGCCGAGGTGCAGGCGGCGGCCGAGCGCGACATGAAGCAGGCGAAGACCCTCGACGAGGCCGAGCGTGCACGCGTGGCTCTCGTCACCGCCCAGATGCGGCAGAGGGTGGCAGGGAAAAGGACATAGGGACCAGGGATCAGGATCCAGGGTCGCCGTGACACGAGCGTGCTGGCCCTGGCCCTGAGCCCTGATCCTGCGATCCATGTTTGCTCACCTGCGAGCTCTCCCCAAGTACCGCGGCCTGATCCAGAGCCTCGTGGTGCGCGATCTGAAGGCGCGTTACCGCGGATCGGTCCTGGGGTTCTTCTGGTCGTTCGTCAACCCGCTTCTGCTCCTGCTGATTTACTCGTTCGTCTTCACGGTCGTCCTGCCAGGCACACACCCGAAGGAAATCGAGCCTTACGCGCTTTTCATGTTCTGCGGCATCCTGCCGTGGACGTGGTTCTCCTCGTCGCTGCTCGAATCGTCGAACGTCCTCATCGCCGGCGGCAACCTGATCAAGAAAGTGCTCTTCCCGGCGGAAGTGCTGCCCATCGTCACCGTGCTGGCGAACATGGTGCACTTCCTGCTCGGGTTGCCGATTCTGGCCATCTTTCTCCTGTATTACCGCGCGCCGTTGAACGCGACGGATCTGATCTGGTTCCCGCTGGTGCTGCTGACGCAGTTGATCCTGACGATCGCGCTCGCGTTGATCGTGTCGGCGCTGACGGTGCACTTCCGCGACCTGAAGGATCTGCTCGCGAACCTGCTGACGTTCTGGTTCTTCGCGACGCCCATCATCTACCCGATGACGATGGCGCCGGGGATCGGCCGGACGCTGCTGAACATCAACCCGTTCACGCACCTGGCGATTTCGTATCAGGAGATCCTGTTCTACGACGGCCCATACGGGCACTGGCGCTGGCTGATCGCGCTGATGTTTGGATCGGTGGCCCTGTTCCTTGTCGGGTACTTCCTGTTCGATCGGCTGCGGGACTCCTTCGCGGAGGAGGTCTGATGAGCGCCCCTGCGATTGACGCCCGCGACGTCACCAAGGTCTACCGCCGGTACGCGCACAAGAAACAGTTCGCGACGCTGAAGAGCGCGCTGATGTCGCGGAGCCTCATCCGCGACCTGAAGCCGGATGAGACGTTCGCAGCCCTGCGCGGCGTGTCGTTCACCGTCCCGTCGGGCTGTACGTACGGGATCGTCGGCCGCAACGGATCCGGCAAGAGCACGATGCTGAAGTGCGTCGCCGGCATCACGCGCCCGACGAGCGGCACCGTGACGGTGAACGGTCGTGTTTCGGCGCTGATCGAGCTCGGCGCGGGGTTTCACCCCGAGATTTCCGGCCGAGAGAACGTCTTCATCAACGGCATCATGCTTGGCCTCTCGAAGAAGGAGATCACGAGACGCTTCGACGAGATCGTCGAGTTCGCCGAACTCGAGGACTTCATCGACGCGCCGGTGAAGACGTACTCCTCCGGCATGTACATGCGCCTCGGGTTCGCCGTGGCGATCCACGTGGACCCGGACGTGTTGCTCGTGGACGAGGTGCTCGCGGTCGGCGACGAGGGCTTCACGCACAAGTGCCTCGACAAGTTCGGCGAGTTTCGACGCCGTGGGAAGACGATTCTGCTCGTCACGCATTCCCTCGGCCTGGTCGAACGGTTCTGCGACGAGGCGCTCTGGATC
This sequence comes from Acidobacteriota bacterium, assembly GCA_046735235.1. Classification (GTDB taxonomy): domain Bacteria; phylum Acidobacteriota; class Vicinamibacteria; order Vicinamibacterales; family JAENWD01; genus JAENWD01. The sequence goes on from JBKPSY010000027.1 coordinate 40,095, forward strand.
GATGGCGGGGTCGGCCGGGCACACGGCGATCCGCGACGCGTGGTCGGCGCCTACGTCACCGATGTCGAGAAGACCGAGGAAGACGCGTTGGCCAGCGGAGACCAGCGTGCGATGGAACAGGCCGGCACCGCGCCGGCGCCGGATCTCACCGTGGCGGACCCTGTCGCGGCCAGCGAGACGCCGGACGACATGTTCCGCGCGACCGAAGGCCGATGGGGATCGCGCGAGATCGAGATCGCCGGCGTGACCCTGTTCGGAACCGACGGCGAGCCGTCTCACGTTTTCCACACCGGCGACGCGATGACGATCCAGCTGGCCGTGTCGGCCGCCAAGCCGATGACCGACTTCGCATTCGGCGTGGCAATCTTCAACGCGGATGGCGTCTGCTGCTACGGCACCAACACCTCGGTCGAGGAGCTGGCCGCGCGCAGCTTCGAGGGCCAGGGCGACGTGCGGTTCGTCATCGAAAACCTGGACCTCATCGAAGGCACCTACAAGATAGACGTCGCGGCGCACTCGCGTGACGGCTATCCGTACGATTACCACCGCCTGCTCTATACCTTCCGCGTGAAGTCGCGGACGAAGGACGTGGGCGTCTTCCGGCCGCGCCACCGCTGGGAATTCTCGCCGTCGGTGCAGTTCGGGCCGGCGCTGAAGTGATGCGCTCGCGGGTGCTCTCGCTCGCCGATGCCGTCGCGCTCGTCGCACGATTGCGCGCCGAGGGCAGGTCGATCGTCTTCACCAATGGCGTCTATGACCTGCTGCACCCGGGCCACGTTCGGTACCTACAGGCTGCCCGCGCCGAAGGCGACGCCCTCATCGTCGGCGTGAACTCGGATCGATCGGTACGGGCGAACAAGGGGCCGGGACGCCCGATCAATACGGAAGAGGAGCGCGCCGAGCTGATTGCGGCTCTGGCTGCGGTCGATGCGGCCGTGATCTTCGATGAGGACACCCCGCACGCGATCATCAGCGCATTGCAGCCGGATGTGCTCGTCAAGGGCGCCGACTGGGCCGCGGATCAGATAGTCGGACGCGACGTCGTCGAAGCGCGCGGCGGCCGTGTCGTCCGCGCCACCGTCGAGCCGGGTCATTCGACGACAGCAATCCTCGCAAGGATCCGCCAGCATCTGTAGCGCAGGCCTTCAGGGCTGCAACCGCGCGACAACAGCAGACCTGAAGGTCTGCGCTACACTCATTCGATCCGCACGAGATGCCTTCCTCGACGTCCCTCTCTCTTCAGGCCCTGCTCCGATCGGCGGCCGGCCGCGCCGGATTCGCCCAGGATCGCGGCACGATTTCCGGGCTGACGCCGGCAGGCCGCGCGCTGTACGCGGCGCTTCGCGCGCATCAGGCGGGGGACCGATTAATCGTGCTGGTCGTCCCCACCGACGCGGACGCAGACGAGACCGCGGCCGACACGCGATTCTTCCTGGCGGCGCTCGAGGGGCTCGACGACCGCGCGGCCGCAGCCGCGGTGCTGCCGTTGCCCTCGCACGAGGTGGACCCGTATCGCGGGCTGTCGCCACACTTGCACGTGGCGTCCGCACGTGCGCGGGTGCTTGCGTCGATCGCATCCGGCGACGTGCGTGTCGTCGTCGCGTCGGCGCCGGCGCTGCTGCCTCGCCTGGTCCCGCCGCGTCGGCTGGCGTCGGCCGTGCTCGCGCTGAGACTCGGGGCCGAAGTCGATCCGCAGCTGCTCGGCGAGCATCTCGTCGAGTCTGGATTCAGCCGCGAAGATCCCGCCGACGAGCACGGAGAGTTCGCCGTGCGCGGCGGTATCGTCGACGTTTTCCCGCCCGGCGACGATCAGCCCGTCCGCATCGAGTTCGCCGGAGATTCGATCGAATCGATCCGCCGGTACGACCCGTCGACCCAGCGATCGACGGCCGCCATCGACCAGGTCACGATCCTTCCGATCCGCGAACGCCTCGGGCAATCAGGCGCGCCGGCCGACCCGACGCTGACGCTCGAAGCCTCGGTCATCGACTACTTCACGACACGCCGCACGCCGGTGTATCTCGTCGGTGAGCTCGAGCAGGCACGCGCGGCCGCGGAGAAGTTCCTCGAGCAGATCGCGGCAAGCTTCGAAACCGTGGCGGCGACAGCGAACAAGGGCGCCGGTCCCGTCGCGCCCCCGGAGCGGCTCTTCGTGTCGGCCGAAGACATTTTCGGGCGGCTGTCGAATGCCGTGCGCCTCGAGGCGTTGTCGGTCGAAGGCGGTCCGGAGACGGCCACCGTGCATCACGTCCGCTGTCAGGTGGTGCCCGAGTTCAAGGGGCGCATCCAGGACTTCATCGACGCGCTGCGCAAGAGTCGCAGCGACGGCGAGCAGGCGATCTTCGTGGCGTCCACCACCGGACGCGCCGAGCGGATGATCGAACTCGCACGCGACTACCAGGTCGTCGCCACGCCGGCCGACCGCACCGAGGACGCGCACTTCGCGGCGCTGCTCGTCACCGTCGGGCACCTGGCCCGCGGGTTCCGCCTGCCTGACGGCCAGCTGACGATATACGCCGAAGCCGACGTCTTCGAAGAGGAGCGTCGCGGGCCGGAGCAGCGACGCAGGGCCGCCACGCGTGCGTTTCTCTCCGATCTGCGCGATCTCAAAGTCGGCGACTTCGTGGTGCACGTCGATCACGGCATCGGCGTCTTCGTCGGGTTGAAGCAGCTGTCGGTCGCGCCCGGCGAGCCGCCGCAGGAGTTCATGGAGCTCCGCTACTCGGGCGAGGACAAGTTGTTCGTGCCGGTCGAGCGGCTCGACCTCGTCCAGAAGTACACCGGCGCCGCCCGTCCGCCCGTCGACCGGCTTGGCGGCCAGACGTGGGAGAAGGCCAAGACGCGCGTCAAGAAGGCGATGCGCGACATGGCCGAAGAGCTGCTCAAGCTCTACGCCGCGCGGAAAGCCGTTCCCGGCCACGCGTTCGCCGCAGACTCGCACTGGCAGCAGGAATTCGAAGGCGGCTTTCCGTACGATCTGACGCCGGACCAGTCGACGGCGATTGCCGACATCAAGACCGACATGGAAACCGCCTCGCCGATGGATCGGCTGCTCTGCGGCGACGTCGGCTACGGCAAGACGGAAGTCTCGATGCGCGCCGCGTTCAAGGCCGTCATGGACGGCAAACAGGTCGCCTTTCTCGCGCCGACGACGATCCTCGCGTTCCAGCACCTGCGGACGCTGACCGAGCGGTTTGCGGGCTTCCCGGTGCGGATCGACATGATCAGCCGGTTTCGCACGAAGGCGGAACAGAAAGTCGTGCTCGAGGATCTCGCCGCCGGCAAGATCGAGGTCATCGTCGGCACCCATCGGCTGCTCTCGAAGGACGTCCAGTTCCGCGATCTCGGCCTGCTCGTGGTGGACGAAGAGCAGCGATTCGGTGTCGCCCACAAGGAGCGGATCAAGCAGCTCCGGAAACGCGTGGACGTCCTGACGATGACGGCCACCCCCATCCCGCGGACGCTCAACATGTCGCTCGTCGGCATTCGCGACATGTCGGTGATCGAGACGCCGCCGAAGGACCGCCTGTCGATCCAGACGCACGTGGTGAAGTTCGACGCGGAAGTCATTCGCCGCGCGATTCGCCACGAGCTGGAACGCGGCGGGCAGGTCTACGTCGTGCACAACCGCGTCGAGTCGATCTTCTCGATCGCGAACCTGATCACGCGGCTCGTGCCCGAAGCGAAGATCGCCATCGGCCACGGTCAGATGGGAGAGGAGCAGCTCGAGAAGACGATGCTGGACTTCATGGCGCACAAGTACGACGTGCTCCTCGCCACGACGATCGTCGAGAACGGCCTCGACATCCCCAACGCGAACACGATGATCATCAATCGCGCCGACCGGTACGGCCTGTCGCAGCTCTACCAGCTGCGCGGCCGCGTCGGGCGATCCGATCGTCCGGCGTACGCCTACCTGCTGATCCCGCCGGAAGAATCGCTGTCGCCGGTCGCGAAGAAGCGGCTGGCGGCCATCAAGGAATTCAGCGATCTGGGCAGCGGCTTCCGTGTCGCCGCGCTCGACCTCGAGATCCGCGGCGCCGGCAACCTGCTCGGCGGCGAGCAGAGCGGCCATATGGAGACGGTGGGCTTCGAGACGTACACGAAGCTGCTCGAGGAAACCGTCCGCGAGCTCAAGGGCGAAGAAATCGAAGACGACATCCGGGCGACGGTGAACCTCCGGGTGGACCTGAAGATCGACGACGCCTACATCCCCGACATGAACCAGCGGCTGATGGTCTACCGCCGCATCGCGTCCGCCCGCAGCGAGGACGAGCTCGAGCGGGCCGTCGCCGAGGTGCGCGACCGCTACGGCCCGCCGCCGGAGTCAATTCTCAACCTCGCCGATTACGGGCGCATCCGCGTCATGGCGGACCAGCTGGGGCTCGAAACCATCGATCGCGAAGGCGACCGCGTCGTGTTCCGCTTCGGCCCGAAAACCCCGCTCGACCCGGCGCGCCTGGTGACGTTCCTGGAGCGCCGCAAGGACGTGACGCTGGTGCCGCCGGCGGGGATGCGGTTGGATTTGAAGGCTGGGCAGCCGGGTCTGACAGGTCAAACAGGTCACACGGGTCAAACGGGTCAGACAGGTCGGGCGGGTCAGCCGGGCCGCGGCGGGCCTGGCTCGTCGCGGCGAGGGCGTGGGCCGGCCGAGGCCGTGGCCCCAGCCTCGTGGTGGACAGCCCGGGCCACGGCGGGGGAAGTGACCGCCGGCTTCACGAAGGCGGAGATCCTGAAGCCCAAGGCGGAAGACCCTCGCGGCCCCAGCGGCGTCTTTACTCGAGTGGGGGGCCTGTTGAGCGAGCTCCTCCCGTGAGTGTAAAATATTGATTCGCAAAGGATTGAAGGTCTGATCATGCAGTTCCGCCCGCGTCGGCTCTGGCCTGCGCTCTCCGTGGCGATTCTGGTGGCCGTCACGGCCCGCCCGTCCGCCGAAACCATCGAAGCCATCCTGGTGAAGGTCAACGGCGACATCCTCACCAAGACCGACCTCGAACAGCGGCAGGTGCAGTACATGCGGGCGAAGAACCTGCAGCCCGCCGACGACGCGGCGTTGAAGAAGACGATTGAGGCGATCACGCCCGAAGTGGTGTCCGAGGCGATTGACGAGATCCTGCTGGTCCAGCGCGGCAAGGCGCTGAACTACAAGATGACCGACGAGGATTTCGATAAGGTCGTCCAGAACATCCGCAAGGAAAACAAGCTCGACACCGAAGAGGCCTTCCAGGCGGCGCTGAAGCAGGAAGGGATGTCGCTCCCCGAACTGCACAAGACGCTCGAGCGGCAGATGCTCATCGCGCGCGTGACCCAGAACGAAGTGATGACCAAGGTCGGCATCACCGAAGAGGAGGCGCGCAAGTACCATTCGGAGCACCTGAAGGACTTCACGAAGGCGGGCACGGTCACCATCCGCGAGATTCTCGTCAAGGTGCCGCTCGAGAACGGCTCGATAAACGTCGCCGCGGATCAGGCCGCCAAGCAAAAGGCCGACGACATCCGCAAGCGGGCGCTCGCGGGCGAGTCGTTCGATCAGCTCGCGTCGGAGTTCTCCGACTCGCCGTCGAAGGCCAACGGCGGCCTCATCGGCCCGCTGAACATGAACGAGCTGACGCCAGCCTTCAAGAAGCTCGTCGATCCGATGAAAGTGGGCGACGTCAGTGAAGTGCTCCCCGGCCAGGGCGGCTACCAGATCATCAAGATCGAGGGCCGCACGGCCGACGAGGTGCTGACCCCCGAAGCCGCGCACGACAGGATTTCCGACGCGCTCTACGAAGAGAAGCGGCAGGTCTACATCCGCCGTTACCTGAACAAGCTGCGCTCGCAGGCGACGATCGAGTGGAAGAACGACGAAATCCGCAAAGCGTTCGAGACCTGGGCCGCTGCGCAGCCAGCGCTGCCGCCCGATCCCAATGCCGCGCCCGACCTGCCGACGACCAACAAGCCTGGGTCGTCGAAGCCGATCCCGAAGGGCTCCCCGACTCCCGAGAAAGAGAAGCCGCAGAACAACTGAGCATGCCGGTGCCCGAGGCGCACGAAGCAGAGCCACGCGGTTCGCGTCCGGCCGACGGACCGGACCGGTGGTACGCCGTTTGGACCCGCAGCCGGCACGAGCAGGCTGTCCGCGCGCAGCTCGACGAAAAGGTGATCCCGGCGTTCCTGCCGACCGTGTCGCGGTGGAGCCGGTGGAAAGATCGAAAGAAGCGCATCGAGGTGCCGCTCTTTCCCGGCTACGTCTTCGCGCGCTTCGATCCGGCGACGCGCCTGGCGGTGCTCAAGTGCAGCGGCGTCGTCTCGATCGTGTCGTTCAACGGCGAGCCCGCTCCGGTTCCGGATCACGAGATCGAAGGCATCCGGACGCTGGTCGAGAGCACGTTGCCATTCGACCCGTGCCCGACGATCAAGACAGGCACGCTCGTCGAGGTCTCTCACGGGCCGCTCAAGGGTGTCATCGGCCGCCTGACGCGGAAGGGGTCGCAGTCGCGCCTCGTGCTGTCGGTGGATCTGATCGGGCAGGGCGTCAGCGTCGAGGTGGATGCGGCGGACGTGAAGGCCAGGTAGCAGCTGCCAGCTGTCAGCCGCCAGCGACAAGATCACATGAAGATTCGCAACATCGAGCTCTCGTCGCCGTTTGCCGTCGCCCCCATGGCTGGCATGACGGACACGGCGTTCCGCCGCCTCGTGAAGCGTCACGGGGGGTGTGGACTCGTCGTCACGGAGATGGTGAGCTCGGAGGGTCTGGTGCGCGGGATCGATCGGACGCTCGAATACGCCGAGTACACGGAAGAGGAGCGGCCGATCTCGGTCCAGATCTTCGGCGGCGATCCCGAGAAGATGGCCGCCGCGGCGCGCGTCGTGGAGCAGCTCGGCGCCGACATCGTCGACGTCAATATGGGCTGTCCCGTGCCGAAGATCGCGAAGCACAACGCCGGCTGCAGCCTGATGCGCGAGCCCTCGCATGCGGCGGAGGTGATCGCCGCGATGGCCAAGGCCGTGTCCATTCCGGTGACCGTGAAGATGCGGGCCGGGTGGAACGACAACGAGAAAAACGCGCCGGTGCTGGCGCGAATGGTCCAGGACGCCGGGGCCGCGGCCATCGCGGTGCACGGCCGGACCGCGGCGCAGTCCTACTCCGGATCGTCGGATTGGGACTTCATCTCCGGCGTTGCGGCGTCGGTGGATATCCCGGTGTTCGGCAGCGGCGACGTCGTCGAGCCCGAGCAGGCCATCGAGCGACTGCGGGGCACTGACGTCAGCGGCGTGCTCGTCGGACGCGGCGTGCTGCGCAACCCCTGGATTCTCGCGCAGGCGTCCGACATCGCCGCCGGACGTCCGCCGCGTGTCATCACGCTGCGCGAGCGCGGGCAGTTCTTGCTCGACTACATCGACCTGCTGCTGCACGAGGGCGAGGGGGAAGCGGAAGGATTCCGGCACGTCGTGGCGACCAGCGCCGAGAGCAACCCGTCGCGTCACGCTTCAATCGCGCGCGGGCGCGATCGCTGGGTGGTCAACAAGGTGCGCGCGCTCGGCACCTGGTACACCAAGGGGTTCGAGAACGGGTCGCATCTCAGGACCGCGATCAACCAGTGCGATTCGATCGGGCGCCTGCGCGATATCGTCGACGCGTTCTTTTTCGAGAGGGCCGCGTCCTTCGACGGGCTCAGGGCAAGCGCGCGGTCAGCAGACGCGGGGGAGCGGCCCGCCGGCGCCCTGGCGTCTGAAGGCTAGATCGGCCGTGCGGGGCTCGAGCGGACCCCAGCCTTCGCGATTGAGGCGACTCTGCAGATCGAGGAACCGCTCCGCGAGCGCGTCTTCGGTCTCGAACTGCTCGGTCAGCACGGGGCCTTCCGGGTACCAAATCCCGAGCTCGTACCCCGGACCGTCCTGACGAAGCCGCACTTCGTAGTAGAGGTGCTGGCCGCCGCGCTGATAGAACCAGATCATGGGTTCTGTTTCCCCGAGTCGGCGCGGAGCGCGCCGGACATGTCTAGCCCGGACCAGACTGTCCGGGATATCGGAGAACCCCCAGCCGAGCTTTAGTGTCGGCCGGGCTCAGCGCGGCGGTTGCACACGACTGCGTGCTATTTCTTCTTCGGGGCGGCGGCCGCGGGCTTGGCCTCGATTTCAGTCGCGACCATCTTGTAGTAGACCGTGACCTTGTCGCCGGCTTTGGCGGTGCCCTTGGTGCTGGCGTCGGTCGAGAACGTCCAGGTTTCGGTGGCGCTCTTCTTGACGGTCAGGATGCCCCCGTCGTTCGACTCGACCGTGCCGGTGAACTGATACGACTTCGCCGCCGCCTTTACGCCCACCCCAAACCCGACCGCCAGAGTCACGAGCACGAGCGCAACGAGCCACAAGATTCGCTTCATTTTGACGCCTCCTTCAGGGCCCGGCCGTAACCGGGCCTTATCACTGGGGGCAGTGTAGGGGGAAATGGGAAAGCGGAAAATAGCGAATAGGGAATACCGAATAGGGAATACCGAATAGGAATAGGGAAAGCCGCACCGAGTGGCGGCTCCGTGCCTTGTCTCCCTATTCGCTATTCCCTATTTCCCAACCGGCTCCAGAGGAGCGCGGGTCGAGTGAGGAAGTACTCGACCGGGCCGACCACGATCAGGTTGAAGAGCGCCGTGGGGCGCGCGTCGCGGCCGGGATCCGCAGACAGCAGCAGCGCGCTCGTCGCAATCGTTCCGCTGCCGAGCGCGACGATGAAGATGACGAGCAAGAGCTGGCCGCCGGTAATCACCCCGAGCGGCACGGCTGCTGCTACCAGCACGAGCGAAGCGAGCTCGATCCAGGGAGCAACAACGCGGTTGAAGGCGTACCGCGGGAAGTCCAGCAGGCCGAGCCGACCCAGCCGCGGATTGAAGGCCAGGCCGCGGTGCCGCCACAACACCCCGAACGGCACATGCCCGGCGGTCACCATGCGCGCCCGCGCGTCGAGAGGCTCGACGGTTCCTACCGGTTCGGTGACGTGAATGATCCGATAGCGCTGGCGGTCGCCGCCGTAATGCCGATGCAGACGAAACGTCATGTCTGCGTGCACGTTGGCTGTGTCTGATGCGAAGCCGCCGGCCTCGATGATCGAATCGCGCCGCCAGATCGTGAAGCCGGGGCACCCGCCCGGGGGCAGGTCCAGCCGTCGCCGGCCGACCGTCAGCAACCGCGTGCGCGCGGCTGCGAGGTACCGCGCCGCGGCCATCAGGCCTGTCGGCGCCTGGCCGTCGAGCGTCGCGGCCACGGTCTCGATCGGCGTCACCGTCATGTTCGTCGTCACGCCAACGACGAGCGAGGGGTCCTCGAGGGCGGCCTGCATCGTCTCGACGAGCGCGTCCGGGTCGTAGGCCGACCCTGCATCGACAATACACGCGTAGCGATAGCGCGCGAGGTTGATGCCGCAATTGAGGCTGTCGCCTTCGGTCGTGGCCGGCTGCTCCACGACGATCAGGTGGGGCGCCGACTGGCTGCGATAGATCGTGCCCACCGGACCCGTCGGCAGCGATCGCCGGTAGAACAGCTCACCCGGGCGCAAGTCGAGATCCGACCTGAGCGTTGCCAGCGTGGCCGACGCGCCGCTCACCACGACGATCAGCTCCAACTCCGGATACCGGAAGGCCATGAGCCGACGGACGACGGCAGCGGGATTGGAGATCTCGCCATGAATCGGCAGCACGAGGCTCACGGGGATCGTGAATCGCGAGGTCGCCAGCACCTCGTCGTCCACCGGGCGATACCGAAGCCGCCGCCGGCGCGCGATGCTGAGTGCGGTGCGCAACAGCAGGAACGGCGCGCCGATGCCGTACGCGCAGATGAGCACGAGCACGGCGAGCGACGTCATCCAGGCCAGGGGAGACGTCGTCGGGCTCATGATCGCACCTTGGTCGGCTCGAGGCCGAGGCTGGAGAGCAGCGTCCGCACCCGAGGCCGCACGCTCTCGTCCACGCGCTCGAGGAGCGCCTCGGTCATGCGCGTGCCGCCGGCCGCCGCGATTTTCCGCAGCATCTCCACCTTGCTCGCGCTCGGACGGGACGTGGCGGCCTCCAGCACGATCAGGCTGTCGAGGACGCCGATGTTCTGGAGCACCTCCGCGGCGCCATTTCGCGCGAACGCATCCGCATGATCGAGATATGGCACGAGCACCGACCACACCTCTTCGCCCATCTGCTGGAGCGACTCTCGTGCCGCGAGACGGACCCACCACTCCCGGTCGGCCAGCAGCGGTGCGATCTGATCCGCGGTGTCCGTGGCATTGGCCGCGGCGAGCGCGCGGGCCGCGTGCGCCCGGACGTACCAGATCGGGTCGGCGAGCAGGGGCTGCACGGCGGGTACGGCGCCCGCGCCATCGAGCTCCGCGAGCGTGGCGACAGCCGCCTTGCGGACCAGCGGCGACGGATCCTTCGTGAGCAGCGCGACGTCGCGCTCGCCGCCCGGCATACGATGACGCGACACGAGCGTCGCGCCCCAGTAGCGCACCTGGGCGTCAGGGTGATGCAGCAGCGGGACGATCGCGTCAGCGATCGACGCGGGCGACTGATCGATGTACGTGGCGATACGAGAGGGCGAGTACTTGCGGTCCTTGAGGGCGCCGATGAGAGCGAGGCCCGCGGCGCGATCGTCGAGGCGCCCGAGAACGGCCAGGCTGGCGCCGACGATCTCGGGGTCGTCGTCCAGCGCACGCGCGAGGATTGGCACGAGCGGCGCGGCTGCGGAGCCCGCGGCCAGCACGCGCATCGCGGCGATTCGTCGCCAGTTGTCCTTCGGGGGCCGGCGTTCGCCCGCCAGCGACTCGAGCGCCGGACGGCCGATGCGCGCCACGGCAGCCTCGGCGACGATGCGATCCAGCGAGGCGCGGTGCGTGGTCCCGGACGCGAGCGGCAGCACGACGTCGTCGGCCAGCGTCGCCATCAGCGAGACGACGGCGGTGCGCAATTCTTCGTCCTGCCGATCCGCGACGGTGATGGCCGCAAAAGCGCGGCGGGCCCGGCCGATGGCGAGGGCCCGCTGGCCGTTTCTGACGCCTGTGATGAGCAGGTACACGCTGGCCGCTGCCCACGTGACGAACACGAGGACGAACGCAGGCACCAGCAGCACGCCGACCAGCTGTGAGGGAGTCAACACCGCTTGTCCGGGTTTTCGGCCGCGCGCGTCAGCGGCAATAGGGACGCCGGCCGGAAAACGGGAGCGGTCGATTCGGCTGGGCGGGGCCCGTTCCCTCCGGTCAAGGCAACGGAGGCCATACCGAATCGACCGCGCCACCGCAGGGAGGGCCATCCCTGCAACGCGCGAGCTCCGACTAGCGTCCCTGGAGCTGGTTGACGACTCGGTAGTTGTGCGCGACGACCATCGCGGTCACGGCGTTGGCCGCGACCATCGAGACGATGGCGCCCATCTTGTTTCCGCCGCGCCACATCTTCTCCGACATCAGGATCGTGGTGGCCGCGATGCCTGCCTTCACCGCCATCATCGTCGCCTGGTTCTTGGCCAGCGGCTTCATGATCGGGTTGGCTTCATGCGCGCCGAGCGAGATCGCCGTGAAGGTGGACCGCACGTCCATGGCCTGCAGACCGGCCTGCATCGCGTAAAGCGCGGGAAGCGCGATCGGACGCGACGGCGCTTCCTTGGGCGTCACGAACGCGTGAAAGAACTTCGGCCCCGTCGACTCGGCGGGCGAGGCGCTTTCCGCCTTCGTCGCGACGGCGGCGGCCGAGAGCGTCACGGAGGCGGGCACGGGAGCGAGCGGCACGGCGCTGTAGAGCACCGCGCTCGAGGCGGTGTTGGCGGCAAGGAGGTCCTGCGCCGCTGCGGGCGACTGCGAAAATCCGATGCCAACAAGAACTGCTGCGGCAACGCTGGGGAGCGAGCGAACCATGACGACACCTCTTCCGGGCTGGGCGGCCCTCGTGTGGTCGCGTCGCCTCCGGACTCATCGTGCGAGTCCGGCCGGGAGGCCACGCGAACGTTGCCGGAAGACAGGGCAAGCGAAGTGCCCATGGCGGCGGATCGCTTAAGGCGTTGTGTAGCAGCCGGTTCCTGCATCGTGTGCGGTACCGCACATCGCGCGGAGATCACAGATCTCGCACTCGCGATCTCAGTTGTGTCGTGGAGTGGAATGACGGCCGCGCGGTCGCGCGATGGTCAGGCGCGTGCGCGCTGTGGCTCGCCGGGCTTGAGACCGAGCAGGCGCTTGAGGCGATCGACGAGAGAAGTCTGCCCGGCCCCGGGATTTCCGGCTTCCACCAGAAGATCGAGACACGCGGCCACCGAGGGCACACCGCCAATGCCGAGACGCCGCGCGCTGGCGGGGACGGCGTTCTGATCGCCGCGCCAGATCAGGATCGCACGCGCCTTCGAATCGATCGCGATGTCGAGGCAGTTTTCAGGGCGATCGTCGACGACGACGTCGAGCTCGAGCGACGCGGCGATCTTGCCGCGTGACGTCGCCACGACGAACACCGAAGGCATCTCGAAGCCCTTCGCGCGCAGCCAGCGCTGACTCTGGATCTGGACGATGTCGCCGTCGCTCTTCGGACGGCTGGTGAGGAAAATGACTTCCCAACGCTCGGCGCGCGCCGTGTCCGCGAGCCGCTTCACGATGCCGGGCTCGGTCTCGTCGAGCGATTCCCAGAAGTTCGGCGTGCGCTTGACCTCCGCCCAGAGCTGACGTTCCTGGCGCGACGTCAGCGAGAGCGACGACGGAGACACCTCGCCCGGTTCGCGATCGGCGTCCGCTGCGTCGGATGGGGGCGACGCATCAACCACCTGCGGCGTGGCCTCGAGATCCGCGTCGGGGAAACTCACGCGGGCCTGACGGACCAGCGCGCCGTTCAGGTCGGCGAGGACTCCATCGAGATCGAAGCCGACGCGGAGGGGCATGGGGTGGCGCAAGGATCTTAACTCGAAGCCGGGCGAACGGGCCTCCGGCCTCGTCGAGGAGCGGCAGGGAAACTGGCGGGGACGGCCTCAGCGGGCCGACGAGCGGCGGGGCGTGAGATCGCTTGCGACCGCGTCGAGATCGACGCCCTGGGCCGCACAGAGGGCCCGGAACCGCCCGTCGGGCGACGCAAGGAGCGAGTTCCAGGTCCCGGATTCGACGATGCGGCCGTGGTCGAGAACGTGAATTCGATCGGCGTTCCGGATGGTCGAGAGCCGATGGGTGATCACGACGATCGTGATCTGCTCGTGAAGGCGGTCGATGGCGTCCTGGATCCGGCGCTCGTTCTCCGAGTCGAGCGAGCTGGTTGCCTCATCCAGGATCAAGATCCGGGGGCGCCGGAGAAGAGCGCGCGCCAGCGAGAGCCGCTGCCGCTCTCCGCCCGAGACGAGCACGCCGCGATCGCCGAGCACGGTCTCGAGGCCATTCGGCAACGCTTGCACGAACTCGTCGGCGGCCGCCGACCCGAGGGCGCGCCAGATGTCCTCCTCGCTAGCCCCGGGGTTCGCCCACAGGAGGTTCGCGCGCACGCTGTCGTGGAAGAGCAGCGTCTCTTGTGGCACGTAGCCGATCTGCCGACGCCACGACCGCAGCGCATCGGCGGTCAGGGGCGCACCGTCGATGGTGACCGCGCCGCCGGTGGGCGTCACCAGACCCATCAGCAGGTCGGCCATCGTGCTCTTCCCCGCGCCCGAGGGCCCGACGATGGCGATGGTCTCGCGCGCTGGCAGCGACAGGCGGACGTGGTCGAGCACGACAGGAGTGCCAGACGCGTCGTAGCTGAAGCTCAGATCGACCAGATCGATGCTGCCGACGAGAGAGATCTCACGGTGCTGATCCACCCGGGGCTCTGCCGCGGCCAGCGCTCTGGCCTCGGCCGCCGCAACGGCCTCGAAGCCCGGCAGCTCGACCACGCACGACTGCAACTTGTCGTAGAGACTCGTGACCCGCGGCACCAGGCGTGCGAAGAGAAACATCAGCAGGAAGAGCGAGGCCGCCGGCATGCCCATGACGGCGTGCGCCACGTAGACAATGACGGCGAGCAGCGCCGCCGAACCGATGTTGAGCCAGAGACGCGTATCCGCGGCCGCCGCAGCGGCCACACGTCCGACCTCGCCAACCGTGTGCGACAGGCGGCTGAACTCTTCGGCGTGACGGTCCTCGGCCCCGTACGCCTTGGCGATCTTCATGCTCTCGAGGAAGTCGCTCGTGGCGGCGTGGAGATCGTTCGAGGCCGTGAAGGATTCGTAGCCGGCCGCGCGCGCCCGAGTGAGACGGCCGCGCACCGCCAGGGCCACCAGGGCGCCGCAGCCCATTACGAGCCGGGTCATCGAGGCCGATACCCGCAGCGCCATCACGACGTAGGCCAGCGAGATGGCGATCGTCACGAGGAGATCGATCAGGTAGTACGCCGCCGAAGCAACGCCGTCGACCTTGGCCGTCAGCACCTGCAGGAACGACGAGGCGCGGTTCCTCGAGAAGTAGACCCAGGTACTTCCGGCGACGGCTCGATAGACGCGAGTCCGGAGCGCCTGGACGATGTCCTCGCGCATCCCCGTGTTCACGACGGCCAGCCGCCGCTGCAGGAGGCCCTGCAGCGTGATGATCCCGACGTAAAGCGTGAGGACGACAGGCAGCGTCGGTTCGAGCCCCACCGCGGCGAAGCCACGGCGCAGCGTCGCCAGCAGGCTGCCGAGGGATCCCTGCTGCGCGTCGAGACCCACGAGCTGCAGGAGGGGCACGAGCAGCAACAGGCCGGCGCCTTCGAACACGCTGACGCCGACTGTCAGCACGGCACTCTCGACCGCGCGACGCGGCGAGGCAGTCAGCAGCGCGACCGCGAAGCGGCGAAGAAGCCGGAGATTCGAGGGGGACTCGCTCACGATCGAATGAGAGACCCGTCAGGCGCGAAGGCGAACACCGGCACGTACTGGGAGACGGAGGTCACGGATTCTCCGGCAGGCCTGCCGTTCAACAGGACCCACGCATGGCCGATCACGTTTGCCGCGTCGTTGCGTCCCATGCCAATCACCAGTGTCGGCTCGGCGTGCCCCTCGAGGAGAAAGCGGTAGGCGATCAGCCCCCGCTCGAGGCAGTTGCCGCCGTCGCGCCACCGCACGAGACGGCAGGCCCACCTCGCGAAGACGACGACGCGCTCGTCACGATCGGCGTCGGGCGCGAGGCGCGCGTCGCGCCAGACGAGCCGCACGAGCGATCGAATCGGCATCACACGCTTCAGCACCGGCAGAACGCACGCCCACGTCATGATGCGGATCGCCAGCGCCACGTCGGCCAATGACGTGAACCTGGCAGCGACACGCGACACACGGGAAGGAGCGCTCGTCATCATCGACCCGTCTCGAGGGTCCTCGATCGGCTACGCCGACGTGGGACGAGTCACGCGAGCCGATGTCCGGAGGTTCAGCTCCGCGCCTGCGTGATCTTCGATGGCGTCGAACAGCGTGCCCGCGACCGCAAAGGACCGCTGGAAGCGCAGGCGATACGCGGGCACCGAGGCCGCCAAGTGGGCGTACGCGGTCATCAACTCCTGGTTGTAGCTCGGGATCTTGAACGAGAGCGCGTACGCCTGCTGCAGGAGCAGCGGCAGCCGCTCAGCCACGCCGAGCTTCTCGAAGTGCGGGAGCCCTGGGCGATCGTCGTCGCCGTCGAGGACATAGACGGCACGCAGCGACAGGGGACCCGACGGCCACTCGACCGGCTCGAACGCGTGGCCGGTCTTGCCGAAGTAGTCGGCACTCGCGGGCCTGAGCCTTGCGTCGTTTCGGAGGGGGTGGAGTCGAACGCCAGCCTCTGACGACGTCGTGAACGCCAGCGTGTCGTCGCTGATCAGCCGCCAGCCTGGGCGGCGGCCCATCGCGAACGCGGTCGTCGACTTGCCGGCCAGCGTCGGCCCGGTGAAGGCGATGACGTCGCTCGTGTCGGCCGGACCAGCCGCGCTGGCGTGGATGACCTGCCGACCCCAGAACGGGTAGATCGCAGGCAGCCAGGCGCGCTGCACGACCTCCCGAAACCAGGAGGTGTCGCTGTCCGGAAATGGAAACGCGGAAAGTTGGGGATCGAGCGCGGTGAACTGCACCGCCCCGACACTTCGCTGCGAGATCCAGTACTGCTCGCCGAGGCGGTAGCAGTGCGTCGGGAAGGTCTCAGACGGAGCTGCCGGCCAGGTGGTCAGCAGCTCCGCATCCCGTTGCAATCGATCTTGGAGCCCGGCGTACTCGATGGGCGCGTGCCATTCCATCGAAGGCTCGGCCCACGGCTCAGTGCCGAGCATGACGGTCCCCTGCTCGGGGCAGTTCCCTACCGCGGAGTCGCCGGGCACGTGCCGGCGTCGATTTGCATCGCCTCGCCGCCGCACATCGACTGGCCGTCACCAAAAGTGCCGGACTTGCCGTTGGCGTTTCCCGTCCGCACGAAATCCCGCAGGTTGCCGAGCTCCTGCAACTTCGGCGAGAGCCAAAGCCGCCGCCCGTTCCCCGAAAGTGATTGCGTCATCGTCACAGCTCTCCGTGTGCGCCCTTTGAGCGAAGGGCACCATGTCCAGCACATTCTACCGAATCTCAACCGGAACGCGGCCGTGAAACGCCGGAAACTGGCCTGAATTCTGTATTATACCGGACACAGACTGTTCCCGGAGCGTCTCTCAGGCTCCGGCGTGGTGGGCTATCCAGCGGTCCGCGCTCATCAGGGCGTACATTTCGACCAGTCCGGTCGACAGCATCTCCCCGGTCAAGTCGAAGCGACTCGAGGCCATTTTCGGGTCGACGACACCAAGGGCCGCCAGCCGGGGGAATTCCCTGAGTTTCGGCCAGGCGGCTGCAACCCCCTTCCACAGGTTCCGCCGGTGGGTGTCAATCACGCCAGGCCCGTACACCTTTCGCTGGGAGCCAAGTTGGAGCCCGGGGAGCCGCCGATCGGCCACCGGCCGCAGCAGCCCCTTGTAGCGGGCCCCGTCGAGGAGGACCTGCGCCGGCACGGCGTTGAGAAACCGCACCAGCCGGCGGTCGTGATAGGGGCTGAGCAGCCGAAGGCCGCAGGCCGACTCGATGTGGAAGCCCAGCTCGAACTCGTACACGAAATACGGGTTCACGACCGAGCGCTGCTCGTGGCGGTAGAAGTTCGCCGGCACCTGTCCCTTGTCTGTGAGCGACGCAGGGCGCTGGGAGAGCAGCGTGTCGCGGACGGCTTCCCGAAGCTCGAGGTCGGGGCACAGCCAATCCGGCAGCGCCGCAACGGCACGCCGACGATGGTATTGGCTCTTCACGCCGGGCATGAGCTTCGCCGCCCATGCGTCGAGCAGCACACGAGCCCCGCCAGACCACAGGAGCGTCTCGGCAGCGGCACGCATCGACAGGCCCCCCGTGTCGGTGTAGGAACGGACGAACCGCGTGAGTTGCCCGAGTCGCAGACGTCGCATGCTCTCAGCGGCGTACGCGTTTCCGACCGACACCCAGTTGTCGCCGCCCGACCCGGTCAGCAGCACCCGCACCTGCTGCGCCGCCGTGCGGCGGTAGAAAGCCATGTAGCTGCCGACCCAGTAGATCCGCGACGGCGCCGGCAGCTCCGGCACGATGTCGAGCGACATCTCGACGTCGTTTTGCCCGCCGGTCCACTCGGCCTCCGTCATGAGGATGTGGCGCATGCCGAGGGCCGACGTGGTCGCCGTCTGCATCGGCTCCTCGCCGCCTTCGAGTGAAGCGCCGCCGCTGCGGCCCGACACCGCCGTGATGAGCGGAGTGCCGTGCGCGGTCGAATACTCGGCCGCCAGGGCCGCAATCGTCACCGAGTCGAGGCCGCCGCTGAGCATGATCCCCTGGGGATCGAGCTCCATGCATCGCGAGACCGCGTCGATGAGCGCGGGCTCGAACTGCTCGCGTACCTCCGCGGGCGTCATGTCAGGCTCGCCGTCTTCGAGCCACGGGCTGAAGTATGCGTGCTCGTGGATCGACAGATCAGGCGCGATGCGCAGGAATCGGCCCGGAGTGAGCCGGCGGATATCCTCGAAGAATGTCTGCCCTTCCGCGGGCCACTTCGTGAGCGCTGACAGGACGAGGGAGACGCGATTGATGCGCCTCGACACGGAACCGCTGTGGGCGATCGCCAACACGTTCGGCCCGAACAGCAACGTGCCCGACGCCGTCGCGTAGTACGCCGGGTGATGGCCCAGCGCGTCATGGCCAAGCAGTAGTCGCGACGTTCCAGGATCCCAGATGGCGAGAAAATACGACCCGTCGAGCCGATCGAAGACGGCCTCGCCCCACTGCGCGTACGCGGCCGCCGCAATCTGCGCGTCAGTCGCGCCGCCGTCGAGCTGGAGCGAAACCCGAAGCTCCCGCCGCTCGAACAGGTACCCGTCGAACAGCACGACGCCCGGATCGTCGGCGCGACCGAACGTCGCGATGTCTACGTCCTCCGCGGGACGGACAATCGCCAGCGGGCCGACGCGACGCGTCCCGACTGGAAGCGTCTCAGCACTCGTGGCGGGAAAGCACGCGTACCACGTCGGGAGGGCAATCCGACCGGCGCTACTGCTCACGCGTGACCTTGTCCGCTACCGGCAGCAGCAGGCCGCCCGCCACCAGCTCGTCCAGCAGCTCGCCGACCGCGCGCGCGATCTCCTCGCCGCTCGAGTGGTACTCCTCGGCCAGGATTCGCACGATGGCGCCGCGTTCCTCGCCCTCGACTGCCAGCCCGACGATGCGAGCTCCGGTCGCGTTCAGGGCGAACATGGTCTCATCACGGAGATTCAGAATGAGCGCTTCGTCGCCGCTCGGCTTGAATACCGCGACCGGCGCGAGCAGGTATCGCGTGTGATCGGTCATTGCCGTGGACTCGTCGCTCACACGTGCTGCTTGGCGACAGTCTGCACGAACCTGAGCGCCTCGGCCGGCGTGCGGTAGCGATCGGGCTGGAACGCCCGCAGCGACTGCGCGATCTCCGTCATCGTGCGTCCGCCGTCGCAGAGCGCCAGTACGTGGGCGACGGCGCGCCCCTCGTCCGACAGTTCCGGCCGGTAGTCGAGCGCCGCCTTGCGCAGCGTCGAGGCCTTCATTGGCGCTGACGCCAGGGTCGAATGCCGCTGGGCTCCAGCCTTAGCCCTCGTCGTCCACAGCCAATCCCCGTACGGCGCGCGCGTGAGCTGAAAGGCGACGCACTCGCCCTGCTCCAGGGGCATCGGCGGATCCAGGGGCAGGAACGCCAGCGACCAGTGCGACCGCGGTGCGCGCGGCGACGTTGAGAACCAGGTGTCGCCGAGCTTCGCCGAGAACCACCCGAGCCAGCCGTGACAGATCCCCGAACGCGTGACGATGCTTTCTACGGTGCTGTTGAGCGGCTCGTATTGGCTCTTATGGAAATCGATCGAGTTGATCAGGACGGGATCGGCCAGCTCGGTGAGCGCCTCGAACCCTTCGGTCCGAAAGAAGAGCGTGTTCGCGGCATACGACCGCGCGGCCCCGAGATCGACGCCGTGTTGCGGCCGCGACCACGACGCGATTTCACGCTCGTGCAACGCCTCCGCCGTGACCGGCACCACTTCCATGGCCGCGGCATCAGGAATCAGGTGGCCGCCAGGGCGGAGGAACCGGTCGCGCGCATGGAACAGCACCGGCAGCAGATCCTCGGTGAGCAGGAAGTTGCCGGTGAGGACCGAGACGATGACGTCCACCGGCTCGGGCAACGTGACGTCCTCGATGCGGCCCTGGATGCACCGGACGACATCCTGCAGGCCGTTGGCGCGGACGTTCTCTTCGGCCAGCGCGATGATGTCCTCGGGCTCGACCAGATACACGCGCCGCGCGCCGAGACGCGCGGCCATGAGCCCGTGGACGCCGGTGCCGGCTCCGAGATCCAGCACGACGCTGTCCGGAGTGATGGCAGCGGCGAGCGCCCGCGCATAGGCGTCGTTTCGCCACGCATCGAGCGCCATCCCGCGATGGCCTGACACGACAACGTAGCTCATGAGGCTGGCACCATTCAGACCGCCAGAAACCTGAGCAGCCCGTTGCTCGTGAGCGCGTCGATCAGCCGCTCCACGTCGTCCCGCATCTGCGACGGGTCGGCGTCGAACTCCTGCAGCAGGGTCTCGTACGCCGCCTGCACCGACGGCATCGTCGTCAAAAGCTCCCACACGCGAGTTCCCACCTCGTCGAGCGTGAACGACCGCCCCGTGGCGACGTCGACCACCACGGTGATGCCGTCGACAGGACGGCTGATCACGCTGTCAGGCACGAGGAAGCGAATCCGATCAAACTCGAGCGGCATGCGTCGGTGTCACCTAGGGTCCGGCCTCGACGCTGACCACCGGCCAGCTCGCAGCGCGAGCGACTTCCGGCGAATCGTCGCGCACGAACACGGAGTTGTGCTCCATCAGGTACGGCTGGGTCACGGGATGCGGCAGATAGCGATCGACGAACGTCTGGTTGGTGATGAGCATGACGTCCCAATAGCCGGCCTCGACCTGCGCGGCCTCGAACAGCTCGCGGGCGTGCCTGGCAAGGGCGGCCGACACAACCCCGATGACGAAGTCGGGCTTGTGCGCCAGCGATCGATCGACGTCGTAATGGTTGTGCCCCGTGAACGGGTTCTTCGGGTCTGGTTGCAGGTGTCCGATTTCGCGATCCACCTTCCCGAGCATGTCGAACGCCGTGCGGTGACTGAAGTACCCCATCGCGCCGGCCGCGGCCACGAGGATTGTCGCTTCCGGGCGGCTGTTACGATTGATCAGCCACGCCGCGACGACCTGGCCCTGCACGAGGCCGTTGTTGACCGCCCATCCCAGCGACTGGCGGCCGGTGATGCCCGACACCATCACCGTGGACACGAACAGCACCGTCGCCAGAACCATCGCCACGCGGCGCTCGCTTACGACCGCGATGCCGGCGGCCGCGAACACGATCAGCAGCGGCACGATCGGCGCGATGAAGCGGAAGTGAAAGAACATGTCCGCCCCGACGAGCACGATCCGCAGCGCGATGAACACGCATGTCATCAACAGGATTCGAATCCGGCGATCGCCCGACGTGACGGCGGCGGCCAGGGCGAGCACGACGAGCGTCGGGTACGCCTGGAGGAAGCCCTTCATGTATCCAAGGCCGCTCCAGAAGAGCCCCGATCGGCCGGCGACCTTCAGGTAGTACGTGTTCGGCAGCCAGTCGCCGTAGTAGTTGATCCGGAACGTCAGGTGCACGGCGAGCGGCAGCGCTGCGAAGACGACGGCCCAGAGCCTGCGGCGGCTTCCCAGCAGGAAGCCGGCGGCGACGACGATCGCCGTCAGGTCAGCAGCGTCGCTGCGGATGATCGGCAGCAGCCCGGCGAGCAGGCACGTGACGATCGAGCATTCGCCGCGGTCCGCATCGTCGAGCGCGCGTGTGAGCGCCCACAGAAACACCACGGTGAGCAACGTCGTCTCGAAGCCGTTGACGGCCCAGTAGATCAAATCTATCGAGAGGGCCAGCGTGCCGAGCGCGGCGAGTCGCAGCCAGCCTGGCGGGCTAGCAAGCCGTCGCAACAGGCGATCCGTGAAGATGAGGATGACCACGGCGAGGCCGATGTTGATGAGCTCGACCGCCAGGGAAGTCAGACGTTCTGGCACCCCTGCAGCGTGCACCGCGGCCATCACGAACACCCATCCGAGGTTCGTGTAGCCCTCCACTCGATCTCCGGCGTTCCAGACGAGCCCCAGGCCATCGGCCAGGTTTCTCGCGTACCGCATCGAGATCATCTGGTCGTCGTCCAGGTAGTAGTAGCGCTGGTGGTCGATGACAACGGTCGCCTGCCGGATCGCCGCGAACGACACCAGCACCATGACCGCCGCCGCAACGACGAGCGGGAGCCTCGACGCGCGCGCGGGCGACGTGGACGTCATGGCTTGACCCACTTGTGCGCTCCCGTCAGGAGCCGGTGCACGTAGAGCGCCGGGAGCAGCAGCGAACCCTTCACGCCGTACCGCTCGCGGATAAAGGCCGGCGGCGGAAATGCGTGCTCGCGGATCAGGCGAAGCCGGGCACGCCACGAGCCGAGCGCCGCGAGGTCGCTGGCCAGCACCTGGCGACGCGTGAGCTGCCCCTCCAGATACCGGTGCGACGGTTCCGACGGCGCAGCCTCGGTGAGCGCTCGCTCGACGGACGCGGGTAGTGTGGCCCTCAGTTGATTGCGGGCCTGCTGAAGGCCGTCGAGGCACAGCCCGGCGACGCGTCGCTCGCACGCCAGCCGCGCGACGGCAGCCCAGCCGGCGTCGTCCAGTTGCGCGCCGAGCAGCCTGATGTCCTCCAGCCAAATCAACCGGTCGTGCCCCTGGTGATGCGCCAGCCGATGAATGCAGGCAAGGACGAGCGATGCGGGATGCGAGGGCATCCGCGCCGACGCGTCGAGTGCCGCGATCGGCAACGCGTCGAGCCAGAGCTCGTCGAAGGGCAATGAATCGGCCAGCATCTGCGGGTTCACGATCTTCCAGTGCAAGTCGATGACGTGCGAGACGCCAGTCGGATCGACGCGCTCGAAGCTCGCCTGGTGGCTCACGAACTCGCCCGACGTCATGGCATTGCTGCGCTGATATCCGGCCTCGCTCAGCGCGTGTTCGGCCGCGGCCACCTGCTCGGATGACACCAGGACGTCAGTGTCCATTCGCGGGCGGTGCCATGGGGCGCCGTACACCGAATATGCGAGCGCCGCGCCTTTCATCAACAGCGCGCGGACGCCGGCCACCGACAGCGACCGCAGCATCGACGAGAGCTCGCGCTGCTCCAGAAGGTCCCAGGCCATGGCCATCCGCGCACGGGACGCGAGCGCGGCGACGAGCGATTCCGGCGCGCCTGGCATCGTTGAGATCGCCTGCCACACAAGTCGATCGACGCCGTGCTCGTCAGCCTCGGCGGCGAGATCGTCGACGGGGTGCTCGGCAAGCTCCCGCGCCGACACGTCGCCGCGGAGAATGCGTGCGAGCAGCCACTCCGCGGCCAAAGGTTCAGCAGTCACCAGATTGCGAAATCAGTGGGTCAGTCGAGCGGGGCCGGGGCGACCGGCCTGACGGCAGTCGCCGAGTCCCGGCCGCTCGACGGACGATGGAGCGCGATTGCTGCGACGACGACGAAGGCGACCGCATTCCCCGGCATCTGAAGGCTGAACTCGACGACCGATTGCAGCGCGATCGCCGCCACGGCCGTCGCAGCGCCGAACCGGATCCATGACGTTGCGGGATCGTCTTGACCCGACGAGAAACGCCGCCGGATTCCATCCGCGAAGAGGACCAGCGTCAATACGATCGGCACGCCCACGAGCAGCCCGCCCTCGGCAGCGAGTTGCAGGTAGTCGTTGTGGGCTTCCAACACCATCAGCTCGTCCGAGGCCGTCTGGTAGACGCGCATCGCGGCCGCGAACGTGTTGTATCCGGTTCCCACGACGGGGAAGTCTTCCACCACGCGAACGGCGTCGGACCAGATCACTTTCCGCAGTTGAAACGACGTGTTGCGGGTCGCGAGACGCTCTCCGACGTTGGCGTTGGCCCACAGCACCGGCGCAGCCACGAGGACGCCGATCGCCAGAACGACGGCAGCCCGCGCGCGGATCGAGCGCTGCCGCCGGACCACGGCCAGCGCGGCGACGGCCATGGCCATGCCGAAGCAGGCGATGCCCGACCGCGAGAGCGTCATCATCAGCGAGACGGCCATCACCACGACGGCGAACGCCGCAATCTGGAGGCGTCCACCCTCGGGCGACGACAGCCAGAGGAAACGATGGCGCCAGCCTGGCCGGACGTTGCGCATGCCGATCTCGGCCTGCGCCAACAAGTAGCCGAGCGCCGTCGGCAGCGCCATCAGCATCCAGCCCGCGAAATGGTTCTTGTTCACGAACGGGCCGAACGGCGTCGTCAGCTTGAACCGCGGCTCCCAGAAGCCGTAGATCTTCATGCCGTCCCACGCCTGATCTCCGAGGACCGCCTTCTGGATGATTCCGATCAGCGCGACCACCACGCCGAAGACCATGAACCAGCCCGCAAAGCGCCGCGCGCCGAAGCGGTTGCAGTGCCGGATGAGCCCGGCGAGCAGCAGCGAGAACGAGGCCAGGAGCAGCAGCCCTCGCGCGGTCGCGGCGGGGTCAATCGACAGCGGCCGGCTCGGCATCGACGATTGCGCGCCGGCGTCCACTGCCGCGCTCATGCTTGCGAACACGAGGTCGATCTGCCGGAGGATGATCCCGTTGGCGGGGCTGACCGCATCCACCACGCGCGCGGGCCACGAGATCAGCTGCAGCGCCGCGGCAAGGATCACGAGCGCAAGCGCCAGCAGCAGCCTCCGTTGATCCTTCAGCAGGCCCGTCGGACGTGTGCCGAACCACCCGGCGATGCCGACGACAGCTGCGCCGAGCGCGAGCGGGATGTACGCCCACGGGTAAGGGGAGCCGAACGCCAGGACACCCCAGGCCACGACCAGAACCGCGCCGGCGAACACGGCCCATCCGATCGCGTCGAGGGCCGGGCGGTGGCGTCCGCTGCTATCCGAGTTGTGGGACATCAACAGGGCTGGGCGCCCGACCCCGCAGCCGGCCGAAGAGAATCTTCCGCGCGGGCGGATGCTTGAACAGGGCGAGAATCAACCCGCGATGCTGGTTGAACCGCGCCGTCTCACGGACGATCGGCATCACGCCGTCGGTGCGCGCGAGCTCGAAGAACGCCTCGATGTCGACGTCGGTCATCTGGTGCGCCAGCTCTCGCAACCGCTGCTGCGCGCGAATCTCGCCGCCAAGCCTCCGACGCCACGTTCGTTCGTAGCGTCCGAGCGTCGCCGCATCGAACCGCCCGCGCTGAAACGCGTGCTCGAGGGCCGCCACGCCGAGCGACGCGCTCAGCAGGCTGTAGTAGATGCCGCCGCCGGTCGTCGCCTTCACGATGCCGCCGGCGTCGCCCACGGCCAGGAGGCGGTCGCCGTACGTCCGGGGAAGCGGCGACAGCGGCAGCAGTTTCTGACGGGGCGTGACGTCTCGATCCGCGTGGATGCCCCAGCTGGCAGCGATGCGACCAAGGAAGCGCCGGAAGTGAGAACCGGAATCCTCCTCACACATCAGGCCGACGCGCACGTACTCGCCATCCGGCCGTTGCACGGGCACGACCCAGGCGAAGCCGTTTGGCGCGACGTCGCGCCCGAAGTACATCTCCACGTCGCCGCTGCGCCCCGCTGGCACTTCGAGCTGGGCCGACTGCTGGTAGATCGATGGCAGCCCCAATCCGAGGCGTCGTTGAATCGCGTAGTTGGCGCCGCACGCCAGCACGCAGGTGCGCGCCCGAATCCGTTCGCCATCCTTCAGCCGGATCGAGACGGCGTCCGGCTCAACGTCGACATCCTCGACGCGCCGGCTGTGGACCAGCGTTGCGCCGGCAGTCCGTGCGCGCTCGTGAAGGCGCTGATCCAGCTGCAGCCGATCGATCGCCACGGCTTCAATCCGATCCGTGGTGTAGCTGATCGACACGCCAGACGGCGCGTGGAAGCGCGCAGTCCGGAGCGAATTGAGGATGACCGTGCGGGGAAGATCGAACTCTTCGAAAGCGTCGGCCGCGAGAACGCCCGTGCAGTGCACCGGGTTGCCGCTCGACGCGTGCTCCTCGAACACCGCGACGTCGAATCCGCGGCGCGCCAGGAGGGTCGCTGCGTGCAGACCTCCCGGTCCGCCGCCGACGATGGCTACATCTCTCATCCGTGCTGCTGACACACACCGCCGGGATGGCGGTGCTCAGAGCCTAACCCAACCTCGCCGGTCCGACAAAGCTCGCCGTATCGATCTCGAATCGCCCGCTCCGCTTCGGCCGTCAGTCGCGATACAGGTGGCCGCCGTGACCGGGCCAGCCGCGCCGCCACCCTTCACTCGCCTCGCTGATCCGCACTCAGATCTTGCTGGTGCGGACCTCCCACTTCCCCCGGAACGTGATCCAGAACGACAGCGCGACCAGCCGCACATCGAGCCAGAAGCTCTGACGGCCGATGTACACCCGGTCGTACCGGAACTTGTTGCGACGGGTGATGTCGCGCGGTGCGTAGATCTGCGCGACGCCGGTGAGCCCCGGTCGTACGCGGCTCCGCTCGGCGTAGCCAGGCACCTGTTCGAGCGCCTCCAGACGGCCGTCGCCGAGCGCTTCGATCTCGCCGGGTCGCAGCGCGCGCGGTCCGACGAAGCTCATGTCGCCGACGAAGATGTTCCAGAGTTGCGGCAGTTCGTCCATCGCCGTGGCGCGCATCACTCGCCCGATCCGGGTGACCCGCGGGTCGTGCTCCGTGGCCTGGATCGCGCCGACGTGCTTCTCGGCGTCCGGCACCATCGAACGGAACTTCCACGCACGAAAGACCTCCCCGTCCTTGCCCGCCCGGTCCTGGCTGTAGAACACGGGTCCGGAGTCTTCGAGCTTCACCGCGATTGCCAGGGCGAGCCAGATCGGCGAAGACAGGAGCAGTCCGGTGCCCGAGAGCAGGACGTCGAACGCGCGCTTGCCCGCGGGCGTCGGCAGCGGAGGCCGCCTGACGCTGCGCTCTTCCGCACGAGGCGCCGTGGGCATGGCGAGCGCGAAGTCGGGTTTGGGTTGGGGACTGGCCATATGTCAGACGTTTCGGCTTTCACTCCGTGTCCCGGCAGGGATCACGCGGCGCTCAGAATTTCCCGATAGAGCGCGGTCGTGGCACGCGCCATTTCGGTCAGCGTGAACGATCGAGAGACGCGCGCCTTCCCGGCACTGCCGAGCCGGGCGCGCAGCGCTGGATCGCCGACGAGGCGCGTCAGGGCCGCCGCTAGAGCCGGCGCATCAGCCGGCGCGACGACAAGGCCGGTGATGCCGTCCTGGTTGACCCACGGCACGCCCGTCTCGAGGTTCGTGCTGACGACCGGTCGGCCGCAGGCCATCGCTTCGAGCTGCGCGACACCGAAGGTTTCCTGGCGGCTCACCGACGGCAGCACGAACACGTCGCACGCGTGCAGGTGCGCTACCACTTCGGCGTCTGGCAGCGCGCCCAGAAACCGCACGCGGCCGGCCGCGCCCGACGCCG
>JBKPSY010000028.1:0-3711 GCA_046735235.1 Acidobacteriota bacterium
GGCCGAGACGCGCACGAAGCCCTGGGCTGTGGCACGGCGCTCGGTGACGGGCTTGTCACCGACGTCCACCATGCGCACGCGTCCGGCGCGATCGTAGTGAGAGAGGCGTTTAGCCATCTGCGATCGGCGGGGCTGAAGCCCTGCCCTACTGTCTGCCGTCTTCATCGCGCGCCAGGAAGAACGACAGGCTTTCGAGCGACTGCGTCAGGTCCACGCTCTTCAGCTTCACGTCCGTGGGCACCGTCAGCGGGCCGGGCGAGAAGTTGAGGATCGCTTTGACGCCCGACGTCACCACCTGGTTGACGACAGGCTGCGCCGCGTGCGCCGGCACGGCAATCACGACGATGCTGATGTGATCGTTTTTCACGACCTTCTTCAGCTGCCGGATGTCGTAGATTGCCACGCCGCCGCGCGAGACGTGGCCGACTTTCTCGTTCAGGACGTCGAAGAGCGCGACGATCTCGAAGCCCTCCTGCCGGAAGCCCGGATAGTCGGCCAGCGCGAGTCCGAGGTTGCCGGCGCCCATGATCGCCACACGAAGCTTCCTGTCGAGCCCGAGGATCTGCCGAAGGTGACGCCGCAGATCCTTCACGTAGTAGCCGACGCCGCGCACGCCGAACTCGCCGAAATAGGCCAGATCCTTGCGAATCTGGGCGGCGTTCAGGCGGAACTGCTCGGCGAGCCCTTGCGACGAGATCGTCTGCACCCCGGCGAGGTCGAGCTCGGCCAGGCAGCGCAGGTAGATCGACAGCCGGTTGGTCGTGAGCTCGGAGACCTGTTCCGGCAGCGGTCGTGGTTTGTTCGACGTTTTCACAAGACTCGGTCGATTGTACCGGATCGCCTCCGGGCGGTGAACGGGACCGCCGAACTCCTGAAGTAGAATCCGCGCATGGCCGACACCAAGTTCACGCCGTACGTGCCCGCCTCGCAATCGCCTGCTGAATTCACCTTCCGCGCGATCGTGCTCGGCGCGCTGTTCGGTCTGCTCTTCGGTGCGTCCACCGTCTACCTCGGGCTCCGCGCGGGGCTCACCGTCAGCGCCTCGATCCCGATCGCGGTGCTGTCGATCTCGGTGCTCAAGCGCCTCGGCGGCTCGACGATTCTCGAAAACAACATCGTCCAGACGATCGGGTCCGCCGGCGAGTCGCTCGCTTCTGGCGTCGTCTTCACCATCCCGGCACTGATCTTCCTTGCGCCATACGGGCCGCAGTACTTCAACTACGTACAGATTCTGCTGCTGGCGTTCGCCGGCGGCATCCTCGGCGTCCTGATGATGGTGCCGCTGAGGAACGCGCTGATCGTCAAGGAGCACGGCGCGCTCCCGTACCCCGAGGGCACGGCGTGTGCCGACGTGCTCGTCGCGGGCGAGAAGGGCGGCGCCCTGGCGGGCACCGTGTTCATGGGGCTCGGCGTCGGCGCGCTGTGGAAGGCGTTCTCCTGGATCATTCAGCTGTTCCGGACGGCCATCGGCTATTCGATGCCGGCTGTCAGCTTCTATCCGAACGCCACCCTCAACGTCGACATCTCACCGGAGTACATGGGCGTCGGCTATGTCATCGGGCCGCGCATCGCGGGCGTGATGTTCGCCGGAGGCGTGCTCTCGTGGATGGTGCTGGTGCCGCTGCTGTCGATTCTCGGCCACTACATCACGGTGCCATTCCCGCCGGTGCCGGCCAGCGGGCTGATGCTCTCGCAGATGTCGCCCGGACAGATCTGGAGCGCCTACATCCGCTACATCGGCGCGGGGGCCGTGCTGGCCTCGGGCCTCATCACGCTGGGCCGGACCCTTCCGACGATCATCTCGTCGTTCCGCCAGAGCATGAAGGGGCTCAGCGCGGCGACGGGCGCTGCCCAGGCCCGCACCGACCGCGACATGCCGCTTTCGATTGTGGTTGGCGGGTCGCTCGCGCTGGCCGTTTTCCTGGTCGTCATCCCGCGGCTCCCGACGTACGGCAACCCCTTGGCGGCCGTCCTGGTCGTGATCTTCGGCTTCTTCTTCGTCAGCGTCTCGTCGCGGATCACCGGCCTCATCGGCAACTCGTCGAACCCGATTTCGGGCATGACGATTGCCACTTTGATCCTGACCTGCACGATCTTCGTGGCGGTCGGCTGGACGGGCGACTACTACGCGCCGATCGCCCTCGGCGTCGGGGCAGTGGTCTGCATTGCGTCCGCCATCGCCGGCGCGACGTCTCAAGATCTGAAGACGGGCTACCTGGTCGGCGCCACGCCGATCTACCAGCAGACCGGCCTGCTGATTGGGGTGGTGTGCTCGGCGGTCGTGATCGGGTTTACGACGTTGTATCTGAACAAGGTGATGGGAATCGGCTCCGCGTCGCTGGCCGCGCCGCAAGCCACGCTTATGGCCACGATCATCAAGGGGCTGCTGAGCCAGAACCTGCCGTGGGGCCTGGTGCTCTGCGGCGTCAGCATCTCGCTCGTGCTCGAGCTATGCGGGATCCGCTCCCTGTCATTCGCGGTCGGCTCCTACCTCCCCATCGCGACGACCGCGCCGATCTTCATCGGCGGCGTGGTGCGCTGGCTCGTCGAGAAGAAGACCGGCCAGTCGTCTGAATCGGAAATCAGTTCAGGCACGCTGTTCAGCTCCGGCTTGATCGCCGGCGGCTCGATCGCGGGGATACTCTACGCCGTGCTCTTCGGCGCCAAGTTCATCGGGGCCGCCGATGACGCGGACACGCCCGGGTTGATCCCGTTCCTGCACGACGGCCCCGTCGGCGTGATTGCAGGCGCCCTTGCCTTCACGGCGCTCGCGGTCATTCTCACGCGAGTCGGTCGGCGACAACTGGCGTAGCGATGCGTCAGGCTCGGCGGTTGGTCGTGCTCGCGCTGGCGGCGCTGGCCGTGTACGCGCCGGCGCGCCCCACTGCTGAAGTCCTCACGCGCCGCGCGACGACGCTCGCCGCCATTCGCACCTATCCGGCCTTCTTCAACGGCCAGCCGGTCCGCGTCCGCGCGGAAATCGATCGCTCCGAGAAGCGCGTGCTCCTCGTCGACGGCGACGACAAGCTGCCGGCGCTGGTCGCGTCCGGAGTAGGCGGCAGCGGCGTGCAGGACATCCGGGGCGAGGTCTGGGACGTCGGCCGCATGCGGCAGGACGATCCGAAACTGACGGGACGCGACCTGCGTCCGTATATCGGCGACGACCCGGCGGCGGCCTGGCCCAAGCCGGGCGAGCTCATCGTCGTCAGCGTCACCGGCGCCGACGAGGCCGAGTCGCTGGCCGCGCCGTCGGTAAGAACGCTGGCACTCGCTCCGACGCGTTATGTGGATCAGAAGGTGACGGTAAAAGGCCAGTTTCGCGGGCGCAACCTGTTCGGCGACCTGCCACAGGCGCCGCCCGGGGCAGACGGCCGCCGCGAGTTCGTGATCCGCTCAGCGGACGCCGCGGTCTGGGTCACCGGAAAGGCACCCAAGGGCCGGGGCTTCGTCTTCGATCTCAACTCTCGCATCGACACCACCCGCTGGCTCGAAGTCAGCGGCGTGGTGAAGTGGGAGCGTGGCCTCGTGACGATCGTCGCGGAGGATCTCAACGAGACGTCGCCGCTGGCCGAGGCAAAGCCTGAGCAGGTCACGGTCGCGCCCGCGATCATCCCACCCGAGGTGCTGTTCAGCGCGCCGACCGCGGACGAGACCGACGTCGCGCAGAACGTGAAGGTGCGCATCCAGTTCTCGCGCGACCTCGACATGCAG
>JBKPSY010000029.1:0-6366 GCA_046735235.1 Acidobacteriota bacterium
GGACGTCCAGCTTGAAAGGCTGGGGTGGCCGAGCGGATGATTAAAGCGCGCTACCCGACCTCAACCAATGGTCCTGCAACAGGATAAGGGCAGTGCGCCCCCGCCGTTCGACACCGGCCTGCCCCGGACGCAGTCTTCCGAGGACGTGCCGCGCTGGCTCGTCGTGCTCGGCATGGCGGCAGCTTGCACGCTGCTCGTCGCGTTGCTCCGGTACGCCATCGATCTCCTCGGCGTCGTTTTCCTGATCATTCTCGTTGGATTTTCCATACGCGCGGTCAGCGACTGGCTCACGGAAGGCGAGTCGGTATCGGCGTGGGCGCTGGCCGCCGTCTTCGCCGGCCTGTTCGGCACTGTGCTGGTCGGCTTCTGGTTGTTCGGGTCGCGCGACATGACGACCGGCACGCTCGAACGGGGATTGCCGCCGCCAGTGCTGGCCGTCGCGGATTGGTTCGAGGCGCACGGCTGGGGACAGCGTGTGCTGCTCGGTGACGGTGGCAGCCCTACCGCGCCGTCAACACCGGGCATGTCGGCGGCGCCGCGGTCGGCATCCGCACCTTCGGGCGGCGCGGGGTCGCCACGCGCCGAGCCGGAGTCGCCGCAGGCCGCTCCGGCGCCGCGCGCATCTGGCTCGGAGTCGTCGTCGCGCGGTCGGAAGCCTGCATCGCAGGCCAGCGGTGAAGCCGAGGCTGCCACGGCGTCGCCGTCGGTTTCGTCGGCGAGGCGACCGCCGGAGTCGTCAGGCGGCGGCTCGGACACGCCGCAAGTCGCGTCGGCGCCTCCGGCGTCCGGGGCTGTCACTCAACCTGCTGCCGAGGCCGCGTCCATGGGCACGTCGACCACGCTGGCGTCGTCGCACTCGGCGTCGCCGGTGGGCACGTCGGTGCGGTTCACGGCCACTGTCACCGCGGACGGCAGCGGTGTGCCGACCGGCGTCGTCGTGTTCTTCGATGGCGATCGCGCCATCGGCACCGCCAGCGTGCACGGGCCTGGCCCGAGCGTGACGGCCGTCCTCTCGACGCTCGATCTCGCCATCGGGGATCACCAGATCGCCGCCGAGTTCCAGGGCTCCCATGGATTTCTCGGGAGCCGCTCCCAGACGATTTCCCAGACGATCACGCGGCGCTGAACGGGGCCGCTCACTGCGCTCGCGGCAGGGCTGCGATTCGCGCGCGACGCTCACGGCGGGGGGCCTCCGACGTACAATTCCGTCCAATGACGACTGACGCGCAGGTGAACGTGGCGTCGGAACTGCACGAGAAGCGTCCGCTCAATGCGCCCGGGCTCTTCGTCGGCATGGCCATCGTCGGGGCGACGGCGATCGCGATCCTCGTCTACACGATGGTCCGCACGCCGCAAATTCCCGCGATCGTGTCGCTCGACTACACGAAGGTCGCCGGCAGCGTGCTCGTCGTGGAAGAACGCCAGACCGACGCGCGCGCGTTGCAGGCCGCGCTCGCGCGGCGTCAGCCAGGGCTCGACGTGAGCGTTCCCGATCTGTCGGCGGCCGGGTTCGTGCTCGAGGGCGGCTCGGTCCATCCGCTGATCGGTCGGTCCGGCGTCGTCGCGATTTACCGGAACGCGCTGCAGGATCTGGTCGTCTGGCATCAATTCACGGGATCGACGGCCGACCTCCCCGACACGACTGACGTCCGCGAGCAGCATGGGCGCCGCTACTTCGTTCACCGCAAGTCCACGAACGTCCTCGTTTTCTGGCAGGACGGCTCGCGCGTGGACGTCCTCACCTCGAGCCTGCCGGCCGAGCGGGTGGTCGCGCTCGCCCTGGCCGCGAGCTGAGACATGCCGACGTCGCTGCGCTGGGGTCTGCTCGGGACCGCGCGAATCAATCGGTCGCTCATTCCGGCCATTCGTGCCGGCGAGCGCAGCACCCTCGTCGCCGTCGCCAGCCGCGATCAGGCGCGCGCCGACGCGTATGCGCGCGAGTGGAACATCCCGCGCGCGTTCGGCAGCTACGAAGCGCTCGTCGCCGATCCGGGTATCGATGCCGTCTACGTGCCGCTCCCGAATCACCTGCATGTCGAGTGGACGGTCGCGGCCGCGCGGGCGGGCAAGCACGTGCTGTGCGAGAAGCCGCTGGCGCTGGACGCGGCCGGCGTCGATCGCATCGCAGAAGCCGCGCGCACTCACAAGGTGGCGGTCGCCGAGGCGTTCATGTACCGCCATCAGGCGCAGACCGATCGCGTACTGGCTCTCGTGGCTGAAGGCGCGATTGGCCGCCTGCGCTTCGTGCGCGGCGCGTTCTCGTTCCCGCTCACGCGCGAAGGGGACGTGCGCCTGACGCCCGAGTGGGGTGGAGGCGCGCTCTGGGACGTCGGCTGTTATCCGGTGACGTACGCGATGCTGCTGGCCGGTGGAGCGCCCGTGACGGTCTCCGGTCGAGCGGAGTACGGGCCAACCGGCATCGACCTCACCTTCGCCGGTGTGCTGGAGTTTGCCGACGGGATGCTCGGCGCGTTCGACTGCGGGTTCGCCTCGGTGTTCCGGACCGCCGTGGAGATCGTCGGGACTGGGGGCGTGCTGCACGTCGACAACCCGTTCAAGCCCGGGCCACGCGAGATGCTGCGGGTCGAGCGCGATGGACGCGAGACGTCGATTGCCGTGGACGGCGGGGCGCTCTATTCAGGCGAGATCGCGGATATCGAGCGCGGGGCGCTCGACGGCGCGCCCTGCCGGGTCTCGCTCAGCGAGAGCCGCGCGTCGGTTGCGACCCTCGCGGCGCTGCTGCAGTCGGCCCGTGAGGGCGGTCACGTACGCGTCCTCGACCACACCTCGAACACGACGACGCCGGCGACGAGCAGCGCGGCGCCGAAGGCCAGCACCTCGAACCCGGACGTCGCGTAGACGAACGCCCACCCGCCGATCGCGATGACGGCCGGCCACGGGTACAGCCACATCCGGAACGGCCGCGGCACGTCGGGCTTCCTGCGCCGCAAGTAGACCAGCACCACGGTCTGTCCGATGAACTGCACCAGGATCCTCGTCGTCACCAGCGCGTCGATCACCGTGCCCAGCGACAGCGCGCTCGCCAGGATAGCGACGACCCCCATCACGAGCAGCGAGACGTGCGGGAAGGCCTTGGTCGGATGCAGCCGCGCGAACGCGCGGAAGAACGTGCCGTCGAGCGCCGCCGCGTACGGAATCCGCGAGTAGCCGAGCAGCAGCGCGAAGACCGATCCGAACGCCGTCCATAGCACGAACGCCGTGAACACCATCGCGACCGGCCGCCCATAGATGCGCTCCATCACGATCGAGACGATGAAATCCGACTCGGGATGCGCCGACGCCGGCACGAACGTGCGCCAGGAGACCGTGCCGATCACCGACAGGTTGATTGCGATGTAGATCAGCGCGACGGCGCCGACGCTCAGCAGCACCGAGCGCGGGATGACGCGTCCCGGATCCCGGACCTCGTCGCCCAGGTAGCAGATGTCGTAGTACCCGAGGTAGTCGTAGATGCCGATGCGCGTGGCCGCGCCGAGGCCGATGAGGAGGCCCATCGAAAACTTGAAGGCGCCGGGATCGATGTCGAACGCCTTCGCGGGATCGAAGTGGACGGCGCCGGTCGCGATCACCCCGAGCGTCGTCGCCATCGTGCCGACCCACAGCACCACGGTCAGCCGTCCGATCGACTCGATGCGGCGGTAGAGCAGCGCGATGTTCACGAGCCCGATCACCACTGCGACGGCCATAGACCCGCCGACAGGCAATCCGGGCCAGAGGTACCTCGAGTAGTTCGCGAACCCGATGTAGCCCGACGCGATTTCGAGGGGCCCGCTGAGCAGAAACTGCCAGATGAACAGAAACGACAGGAGGCGTCCGGCGTACGTCGCGCCGAGGCCCTCTCGCAGGTAGCGATACGTGCCGCCTGAGCCCGGGTACATCGCGCCGAGCTCGCTCCAGACCAGGCCGTCGGCGGCGACGATCACCAGTGCGACGAGCCAGCCCGCCAGCGCCTGCGGACCGCCGAGCGCCGACATCAGGAGCGGGATCGTGATGAACGGTCCGACCCCAATCATGTTCGACATGTTCAGTGCCGTCGCGGGCAGCAGCCCGAGGCGGCGCTCGAGGGTCGGAGGCGATGTCACTGGGAGAGACTATACGAAGTGCCAGGTGCAAGCTGGAAAGTGCGAAGTGGAGGGCCACCGCATCTGTAGCGCAGGCCTTCAGGCCTGCAGAACACAGAGCGGGAAGTGGCACTACGTCCGGCAGGCCGCCTTGTATAGGATCGTGGTGAGGCTTGCCATGTCTCGACGTTCCTACCTGCTCGGCCTGTTCGGCCTTCTGGCTGTCGCGGCGGTCGGCTCGCCTGAGGCCGCGGCTTCCGCGACGGACGAACCGCCGGTCGTGGTGGAGTTGTTCACGTCCGAAGGTTGCTCGAGCTGTCCGCCGGCTGACGCGTTCCTGAAAGAACTGTCCGCGATGCACGGCGTGATCGTGCTCAGCGAGCACGTCGACTACTGGAACCGCCAGGGCTGGACGGATCCGTTCTCGTCGGCGTCCTTCACCGAGCGGCAGCAGCAGTACGCGCAGCGCCTCGCCTCCGAGGTGTACACGCCTCAGATGGTCGTGGACGGACGCCGGCAGTTCATCGGGAGCGATCGCGACGCGGCGGTCGCGGCGCTTCGCGACGCCACGCACGCGCCGAAGACCGCGATGACCGTCAGCGCGCGGCTGGACGGCTCGCGCGTCGCGGTGCACGTCGACGTGACGGCCACCGACGCCACGCCCGATTCAGACGTCGTGGTCGCGTTGACGGAGGACGCACTGAGCACGGCCGTGACAGGAGGAGAGAACAAAGGACGCCGCATCGATCATACGGGCGTCACGCGCGAGCTCTCGACCGCGGGACGAACGAAACGCGGCGCGGCCTCCACCGGGTTCGACTCGACGATCACCCTGAAGAGCGGCTGGATCGCCGATCACATGCGCGTCGTGGCGTTCCTGCAGTCGCGCAAGGACGGCGCGATCGTCGGCGCCGCCTCAGCGCCGCTCGCCAGCCAGAGCCACGCGCGCCTCGAAGGGCGCTGACTGCGGCGGGAAGCAGATCCGATCGTTGCACGCCTGATAGCGGACCGCGCCGGCCACGGTCACCTCGTGCGCAGACGTGCCGGCGGCGGCGCGATCCACCTTCACCGACACCGTCACGACGAACGGCTTCGTGTAGACCTTCAGGTTCTCGGCCGTCGGGCCGAAGAAAAAATCCTCGGCCTTGGGAAACTTCGGCGCCTCGGCCGTCAGGCCCGCCTGCGGCGTCACCGTGACGGACACGGGAATGTTTTCGGGGTTACCAGGGGCATAGACGTGAATGCCAGGATTGGGAACGATGCGCACCGAGAGCGCGAAGCGTTCTCCGGCTGCCACCGGCTTCGCCGGGGCGTCTGCCGCGACGGACAGCCGTTGCGGCGCGTTGCGTCCCAACTGCGCGCTCACCGGCGCAACGCCGATGACGAGCAGTGCAATCACGATGGGTCCCGCGTACCTCATCACCGCAGGATAGCAGGACCGGCCTCGGCCGCAATCACGATCCCGCGTTCGGCGGAGCCACTGGCGCTGCCGTTCTCGACCGAAACGGCCATCGTGCAGTGGCCGTGCGCTTCGGCCGGAAGCGCGACCGCGACCTCGGCCCTGACCTTGTCGGCCGATGGCGCGAGCCGTCCGTTGCCGCGTATGACGAAGGGCGCCGCGTTGGCGCCGGCGGAGCTTTCGCACGTCAGCGTGAAAGTGGTTCTTAGCTGCGCCAGGCTGGCCTTCCACGCCGGATAGAGCTCAACGAACGCGGCGAGCGAGCGATTGTCGGGGCCGAACACGATCCGTGGGCGGAAGCGCCCGCCGAGCGCCGCGCCGACGAAGACGTCGCTGAACTCGAGGTCGCCAGCCTTGTGGAGCGTGACGTCCAGCGGATGCTGCACCGTGCCGCGCCGGCCGTCGGCGCCGATCACGCCGAAGATCAACCGGTATTGTCCTGGCGGGAGCACCGCCGAGGTCGAGACGCTGCGCAGGTTCTCGGTCACCAATTCGCCCGGCGCTGCCGGTTCGAATGCGTCCGCGCGCACCTTGTTGTCCTGCCGCGCCTGGAAGCCCCACGCGATCGGGCTCTCCGCGTTCTCCATCTCGACGACGAGCACCGACTTCAGCTTGTTCTTCTCTCCCGAGCGCGCCGTGAACGCCGCGATGCGCATCGGGATCTCGGTCGACAGTCGCGGCTGCATCATCAGCGACCCGAGTGTCTGCCTGGCATCGGGTGTCTGTCGAGTGAGCGGCGGGAGGATCTGTTTTGGACTGCGCACGGTGAGGCCCGGCC
Organism: Acidobacteriota bacterium; assembly: GCA_046735235.1. Lineage (GTDB taxonomy): Bacteria > Acidobacteriota > Vicinamibacteria > Vicinamibacterales > JAENWD01 > JAENWD01. Next base: position 6,320 of record JBKPSY010000029.1, read on the forward strand.
TGGTCACCGTGACGCTGACCTTGAGCGGCTTGCTGAACGGCGTGGAC
>JBKPSY010000030.1:0-10370 GCA_046735235.1 Acidobacteriota bacterium
CGGCAGCAGGTTGAACGGGATGTATGCCCAGACCTCGACGCCGCTCCGCCCGTCGAGGGCGTGCATCATGCCGTCGTTGGCGCCGACGACGATCAGTGTCCGGCGGTCCTCGTGATCGGCGGCAAAGCCCGGGTAGTCGGAGTCGGGCGGCGGGTCCAGCGATGGCGGGTCCATGAATGCGGGCGTCGAGTCGAGGATCGCGCCGAGCGGCTGTGTCCGCACGAAGTTGATGAGGCCCGTTACGTCGTACGTGTTCAGGTACGGGCTGAGCGTGGACGCGTTGGCCGCGGTGAACGCGATCATGCTGCCGCCGGGCAGCATCGTGAAGATGTTGCGGCAGCTGGCGCTCGCGTCGTTGCAGTAGTCCGCCATCGGCGTCTTCGCCGTCCAGAGCGCGGTGCCGTCGCTGGAGAATTTGTAGCCGATGGCCTTCGTGGTATCGGCCACGGGCTTGTAGACGCGGAATGCCCTGAGCTTCATCTCGAAGCCCGGGAGCGCGAAGGCGGACGTCAACAAGACGTTGGCGCGTTGCGGGATCACCGCGCCGCTGAGCGTGTTGGTGACTTCCGTGTTCGGCAGCGTGGCGCCGGTCGCGTCGTTGGCGCCCTTCAGATTGACCGAGCCGGTGATCGGGCTGGTAACCTGAAACTCGCTCTGCGGCCCGTACGGCAACGACGCCGTCGGCGCGGTGTTCACGTCCGACGGGTTCGCCATGCCGTGCTGCACCGCGGTGTCGATGCCCCGCACGAGTGTGGGCGGGGGCAACCCGGCAGCGGCCGCGGTGTCGATTTCGGACTGGTCGACCTGGAAGTACTGGCCGCCGCTGTTGGTGGCGATCGACTGCAGCGCCGAAACGTCGCCAGTGGGCGGGGCGATCGCGATCACATAGATCGGCACACGCCGGCTGCTGATGGTCTTGAACCCGGTCGCGAGGTTGGCGGCGCTCGTGCCCGGTGCCGAGCCGAAGGCGCCCTCGGCGCCTCCCACGACGAGCACCGCGATGGTGTTGCGGCATGAGGAGTCAGCGGCGATGAGCCGCGTCGCCTCAGTCTTGACGTCGCTGACGAGGTTGGCCAGCGGCGCGTCCTGCTGCCCCGATGCGTCGTTGCCGGCGGGCAGAATCGCGCCGCTCGTCGTGAAGGTCTTGTTCAGGATCGTGACGATGTCGGTGTTCGCCGTCGACGAGTCGGCCTGGACTTTCGCGACCTGCGTCGGCGCCACGGCGTTCCAGTTGCCATTCGGCGACGCGACCGACAACAGGCCACGCGTCACCTTCCAGTAGCCCGGCAGGCCCGTGTCGCTCGGCGTCGACTGCGCTGTGTCGTCGTCCTGGACCTGCCCGTCGTTGCCTGACGCGATCGTGGGGGTGCTGCCCTGGCGCATCGTGATCAGACCAAACCGGGCGGACTTCGAGTTCTCGCCAACGGCCTGGACGATGGCCGCCTTGGCAGCACCCATCCGGCTCTTGGCATAGAACGAAGACCAGAGCGTCGCCGTGCTGCAGTCCGAGACGCTGATCGTGGACGCCTCGAACTTCGGCGATCCGCTACCGGTGAACTGGAAGGTCTTGTAGGCGCGGCAGTATTTCGTGGCGGCGCCTGGGACGGCCAGGGTGGTGTCCCACGTGTTGCCGACGGTGTAGTTGAACGGATCGTAGTACGTCCCGCTGCCGTCGTACTGCATGCGCAGGGACGTGTCCACGGCCATCAGGATGTGCGTCCGATACTGCGGCGTCGTCGTCGAGGGTACCGTGCGCTTGACGATGAGCAGCGGATCGAGCTGCGCTTCGGCGACGCGCGGCGCAGCCGTGACGAACGCCAGGACCAGCAGGCCGAAGACCAGCCGTCCGCCGGCGCGAAGATGAACGGGAAGAGTGCGCTCCATAAGGGTTCCTAGAAGGACTGCGTCGTCAGTCCGCCGCCGAGGGACATCTCCGAACGGGTCAGGCCCGCGCCGGGCGTCTGCACCGCGGCCTTCCGGGCGCGGCGGTTCTGTTCGTCCTGGCCGCGCTGGCCGGTATAGCCGCGCTCGACTTCCGTCGTGTCGGTTTTCGCGATCGTGGCTTCGATCACGTGGTGGGCCCCGTTGGGGCCAAAGGCCTCTGCGTGAATGTTGAGGACGCCGCCCCCGGGGTTCGACGTGAACGGCGACACCGCTACGCCGCCGTCCATCGCGGGATTGCTGTCGGTCTCGGTCGGATCGTCGGCAATCCACACGGCCACGTAGTACGGAGAGTTCAGGGTGCCCGTCGGAATCAGGTCGTTCACCGCGCCCCACGCGTAGAGGTGGTAGCGCGGGTTGTTGGTGCTCCACGGACGATCGTTCGTCGACGTGTCCATGTCGGTGGTCGAGCACGCCGTCGTCTTCGCACAGTTGATCATGTAGGTCGCCTTCGCCAGGTCCAGCGTGCGGCCGTCGGGGAGCGTGATTGGACTCGAGGGCGCGGTGTCGTGGAAGCCCGACGTCACGGAGGCCGAGACGCCGTCGGTGGTCGCGAGCAGCGTGTTCCAGTCGTGGACCGTCAACACGTCGTCCATGACGCGCTCGAGCGCCGCGTCGGCGGCGTACTGGCCTTCCATGCTGTCGCGGTAGTTCGCGCTGATCATCGTCTCGGTCTGCGACGTGAGCATCAGCGCCATGCCGAGCGCCGTCAGCAGGCACATCACGAGCAGCGCGACGACCAGGGCAATACCGCGTTCGTCGGACGCCCGGCGCAAGCGCCGCGTGACAAGTCGGGCCGGGTGCAGGCAGGTCACAGCGTCCTCAGCGTCCGAGATTCAGGTTGCGCGGGGTGACGTCGAACCGGATCTCCTGATCCGGCACGAATCGGGAGCCGCTGTTCGACGTGCCGCCGTGACGGAAGAACGTGCCGGCCGGCCCGCGGAGCGTGGCATCCGCCACCTGCACGCGGAAGGTCAGGCGGACTTTCCGCACCCGCAGCATGTCGGCGTCGTACTTGCTCGGCAGCGCGTCTCCCGCCGAGTTCACGTCGGCCGGGCACCAGGGCCCGTCGGTCAACATCGAGGCCGGCATGAGCACCGGCGCGGTACCGGGAGCGCCGAGCGTCTGCAGTTCCGGGCGGGGCACCTGCAAGCCTGAGCCCGCGTCAACCTTGAAGAGGCAGTTCTCGCCAGCCGCGAAGGGCTGATCGATGTTCGTTCCCGTCAGCTCTGGCGGCCGTGGACCGTACGTCGTCCAGGGCCCGATGTCGGTCGCCACTCCCGTGTAGGGCTTGATGACCTCAGGCGGCGACGGATCGCCGAAGAACTCCACGCGGAAGTCGACGATGTTGTCCGCGACGGGGAGGTCGGTGTCGTAGCCGTTGTAGTACCGCAGTTGCGGCGTGTTGACGCCGTCGTCCTGGAGGTAGTACGTCGCCGAGACGACTTCCGTGATCCACGAACCGGCCGGGAAATGCGTCGTGAACTTGTCGTCGCGATGCTGGATGTGCCCGGCCGCACCCTGGACGTTCGTGATCGTGAAGATGTCGTAGTCGCCGTTCGGGCTCATGATGAGGACGCGCATGCCCTCCTTGAATCCGCACAGCTGATCGCTGCCGGACGTCGGGCAGCCCGGCTCGGGATTGACCTTCAACTCCGACGACGGCGTCGGCATGTCCTGGGCAAGCGTCGACTGTGCGGTCGTCGTCGGCACGTACATGATCGTGACGGCCTCGGCACAGGTCGTCGGGCAATTCGGGTTGGCGTGGAACGTGCCGGGCGGATCCGGCGACACTGTCCCCACCTTGTGTGGCAGCAGCGGCGAGAAGTACGCGTCGAGCGTCCCGACCATCTGCCCGGAATACATGCCGGCGCCGGACATGATCAGATCCTTCTGCACCGTGTCGGCGGCAACGCGCAGCCGCTGCTGGAGGTCCGACGTCTCCGGCTGGGCCTTGAAGGTCCCTTGCGACGGGTTCAGCATCTGGAAGATGGTTGCGGTCACAACCAACATGATGCCGGTCGCGATCATCATCTCCATCAGCGTGAAGCCACGCTCGGAGCGAAGGACGGTCGCACGGCGCTTCATTTCGACTTCCTTGTCTTGACGCTCATCAACCGCGTCTCCTCGGGCAGGCGGGCGACGTTGCCGGAATCGGCGTCGCCGCGGTTCGTGCGCCTCGTCACGAGCACCTGGAGGATCAGCGTGTTGTTCGGGTTCGTCGGCAACGGCTCGACCGACCAGCGCCTGATGTAGGTGGTGCCGTCGGGCGCGCTGCCTCCGCCGCCAAGGTCGCAGCCGTTGAGGTCCAGGTAGTCCACCCAGCCGTCCGTGTTCTGCGTCAGCGTGCCCGAGGGCGACGGCGACAGACCCGTGCCGGCCCCGGTGCCCGATGACGTGCAGCCGGCCAGCGTCCCGACGTTCGTGGTGTCCGTGTTGTAGTCGCTGACGGGCAGGCCGACCGTGTCGAAGCCCCACGTGAGCGAACGGAGTTGCTCCATCTTCTGCTGCGCGAGCATCACGGTGAATGTGTTGGAGCGCGCGGCGGTGTTCCCCTTCGTCGACAGCGCGAAGAGCTGCGCGACCGACAGGAGGCCGACCGACAGCACGAGCGTCGCGACGAGGACCTCGACGATCGAGAACCCGGAGTCGTTAGTGAAGCGCGACCTTGCCAAGACCGTTCACTCCAATCGAGGTGACGATGGTCGACTGATGCATGATGTCGAACACCGTGATGCCGATGCCCTCGTCGGGAATCATCGGCCAGGGCTGCGTGCCGCCGGCGGCGACATGCGCCGTGCCATCGGGCCAGAACTCCACCGTCTGCGCGTCGGTGCCGAAGCCGATGCCGTCCTGCAGCGTCTGAATCGGCCCGTCGTTGTTGGGAATCGAGAAGAACTCCTGCGTCGTGTCCGGATACGGGTACGCGCTGTAGCCGCACCGGGTCGCCGCTCGCGAATCGTCGTCGTCGGTTGCCGGCGTCTGCTTGGTGCCGAGCAGTTCCACCATGCGGTACTTCCCAGTCGAGGGGCAGTTGAAGCGGACGCGAATCGCACGGTTCGAACGCACGGCCTTCATGCGTGCGCCCTGCAACTCGCGCTCCACCGCGCGCGCATTCGCCGCGAGCTTGATTTGCCGAGTGGTATTCAGCACGGCGGGGACCGCCATGGCGGCGATCACGCCAAGAACTGCCAACACCAGCATCAGTTCGAGGAGTGTGAAACCGCGTACTTTGTCCGCTTGCTTCATAAGGCTTCAGCGCGCCGACCGGTGATGACGGTCCGCCGCCCGGCTGAAGTCATCGCAAGGCCACTGCCAAGGCTGGGATAGCCGTCAGATGTGTAGGCGAACTGACTGAAGAGGCTTGACTTAGTCGAGTACGTCCGAAAGAGTTCGGCGCTTGGCGATGGCAGTCGCGACCCGCCAGACTGCTACTTTTAGTAACAATATTGGAATCGGCTGGCGACCGCCGCGATCAGGCCGAGAGCGGCAATGTGACGAGCATGGTCGTCCCCCGCCCGTCGGGTCCGTCGAGGGCCTGCACGCGGCCGTTGTGCGTCACCACGATCTTCTGCACGAGCGCGAGTCCGAGGCCGGTGCCCTTCGGCTTGGTCGTGAAGAACGGCCGGAAGACGCGTTCTCGCGACCCCGCCTCGATGCCAGGTCCGTTGTCTGTCACGTACACGCGAAGGGTGCGCGACGTGGCGTCGACCTCGCCGATGAAGCGCAGCTCCGGCGCGATGTGCGCGGGGGCACACGCTTCGACGGCATTCCTCGCGAGGTTGCTGAACGCCTGGCGCAGCAGCACCTCGTCGCCGCTCACGACGCCCCACTGCCCTTCCAGACTGACGCGACCGCCGTGCGCCTCGGCATCGGCGCGGACGTCCTCGGCGACGCGGCCGATGACGTCGCCGACGTCGACGGGCGCGACGGCCAGCTGCGTGGGCCGCGCGAAGTTCAGGAAGTTGGTGACGATCGCGCCGAGCGAGTCGGTTTCCGCGCGCACGCCCTCGAGGTACGTGCGCTGGTTCGGCGGGAGCTGCTCCAGATCCATCAACCGGGCATAGCCGTGAATCGTCGCCAGGCCATTCCGGAATTCGTGCGCCAGGCCCGCGGTCAGCTCGCCGAGGCGCGCCAGCATGTCCTTGAGCCGCAGCTGCTCTTCGAGGTCCATCACCTTCGTCAGGTCGGTGAAGAGACAGATGACGCCGCCCGGTGCGCCCGCCTCGTCCACGAGCGGCGAGACGGTGACGCCGAGATGCGTGACTTCGGCATGCGGATCGTCGAGCGCGATCGATCGCCGGACGATGGGCTGTCCTTCGCGCAGGCACTCCTCGATCGCGCCCGCGAGCGCCGAGTGACGGCCGAGCACCTCTCGCACGGGACCATGCGGCGCGTCGTCGCTCAGGCCGAGCAGGCGGCGGCTCGACGGGTTCAGGATCTGAACGCGGCCGTCGAGGTTGGTCACGACGAGGCCGGCGGTGAGGCTCGCGACGATCTGCCCGCTCAGACGCTCTGACGCCTCGGCACGCGCGGTCATCGCGCGCTCCTGGGCTTTCAGCCGTCCGATTGCTTCTTCGAGCGCCGCCGACAGCAGGGCCGTCTCGGTGCCCGATTCGCGCATCCGGTGCTTCGCGTCGCGTGCCGCCGCGGAGAATCGCAGGAAGGCGAATACGACGAGGCCGACGAGGCCACCGACGATGGCGGTGAGGCCGAGCAGCGTGTAGGCCTGGTGACTCATTCAGTGAATGGGAACCACAGATTACACAGATGACACAGATTTCTTCAGATCACGATCCCACGCCGACCAACATCCTCTGCGCACTGGCGAAGTCAGCGTGACAAAGACGAAAGAAGAATCTGTGAAATCTGTGGAATCTGTGGTTCCACGCTCTTTCTTTCTTTATCGGCCGAGCAGGTGTCCGGCGTACCAGGCCACCAACGGATCGCCGAACGCCGCCGCGGCGAGGCCGCCCACGGCCAGGAACGATCCCAGCGGCAGCATGTACTCCCGGTTCCTGGTGATGGCGACAATCGCGAGGCCGATGGCGCTGCCGAGCGACGAGGCGAGGAAGAGCGACACGAGCGTCAGCTTCCAGCCGAGAAATGCGCCCATCATCGCGACCATCTTCACGTCGCCGAAGCCGAGCGCGTCCTTCCCCATCACGCGGCTGACGGCTTCTCCCGTGCCCCAGAGCGCAAGGCTGCACGCCACAGCCCCTATCAGCGCGTCGCGGAGGCCGGGGGGCGTGACGACGCTGAACACCAGGCCGACGAGGATCCCCGGCAGCGTGATCGCATTCGGCAGCAGGCGCTCGTTCAGATCGACAGTGAAGAGCACGATCATCGCGGCCGCGAATATGAGGCGCGACACGAGCATGAGCGTCGGGCCATAGAGCCACGCGCCGGCTGCGAATGCAACGGCCGTGGTCAGCTCGACGATCGGGTACTGCCAGGAGAGCGGCGTCCCGCAACCGGCGCACTTGCCGCCGAGGATCAGGAAGCTGACGACCGGGATGTTCTCCCACGCGCGGATCTGCCGGCCGCACGTGAGGCAGTGCGAGCGCCCCCAGAGCACCGTCTCGTGCTTCGGGAGCCGGTAGATGCAGACGTTCAGGAACGACCCGACGAGCAGGCCGATCACGCCGACACCGATGACGAAGACCAGATCGGTCATCGAGGCCCGGCCGCGGCGCCGGGCTGCTCATCCGGCAACGGCGCGTACCGCGACGGACGATGAAGCGTCGCCCGACCTGTTTGAGGATCGATCAAGAAGGGCACGCCATCGGGATCCGTGGGAATGGCGCGGAGCCAGCCGGCGCGGACAAGCGGCGCGAAGTCCATCACCGCCTGTCCCGTCTGCGCACGGTAGCGCTGCAGGAGCGCGGTCAACTGGTCGGCGATGTCGGCCATATCGAGCTGCCTCAGGTGGAATGTCGCGTTGTCGCGCATGTACTGCTGCTCGGCCGTGTCGAGGATCTGCTGCCACAGGAAGCGCGAGCTGCGGCGGTCGCCGCCCTGGCCAAGCATGAACGCCGCGAGCCCGGGCATCCAGTCCGGCGCGCCTTTCACCTTGGCAGCCTCCGAGAACCAGTGCGCCGCCTGCTGGTAGTCCTTCAGCGACCAGTAGGCGACAAAGGCCTTGTCGTAGAGGTACTGCCACTTGGTCGGGTTGACGGCGAAGCCCTTGTCGAGCAGTTTGAGGGCGAGATCCGGGCGCCCTGGCCCGCTCGGATAGCCCTCGGCGAGAAAGATCGCGCCAAACCGATAGGCGATGTTGAATTGCGGATCGAGCGTGGTCGTCACGTCGAGCAGCGGGTACAGCAGGTCGTAGTGCGACGTGCTCTCGGCGCCGGCTTCCGCGGCGCGCTTCGCGTCGAGGCGCGTGCTGCCGAAGTACTGGACCGCGCGGATCCAGTAGACGTCGGCCAGCATCGGCTTGAACGACAGCGCCAGCCGGCCGATGGAGTCGCCGGACGTGAAGTACAACTCGTCCACCGGCGAGGCGACCTCGGGGTACGAGGAGTCCCGGTGGACCTGCAGCGCAATCGCCGCGGCGATTCCTGCCACGACGACCACGCCGAGCGCCCATCGAGGCGCCGCGATCACTTGAAGTCCTTTTTCGAGAAGATCAATACGGCCGCCGCGACGAGGGCCAGCGAATAAAAGGCGCCGTACGCGGTCGCGGTCAGGACGTAGCCGTACGGCACCGGCTGGGCGTGCACGACGGCGTTCTTCACGTCGAACGTCGCCATGTTCGGCAGCAGGTAGTACAGGCCGGTCGTCACGAACCTCACCGGAGAGTTCCCGACGATGACGTCGAAGTGCCTGAGGTCGGCACTGAAGTGCCCGGCGACGTAGAGGCCGAAGGTGAAGACCGTCGCCCAGAGGGGCTCGGCGAACGTCGAGAAGAACAGCGCGAGCGCGATGACCAGCACGAGCTGCACGAAGAGCAGATAGACCGCCACCAGCAGGCCCGGGTCGGCGGCCGGCGCCTCCCAGCCCTTTTTCACCAAATCGATCTCGGACCAGGACATGTACGCCAGCACGCCGTACCACACCACGGTCATCACCGCGAGGTTGATGGCAACCGTCAGCGCGAGCCCCAGGAACTTGCCGATCACGAGCTCGGATCGGCGCACGGGCTTCGCGATGAGGCTGTAGATGCTCCGCCTCTCGATCTCCTTCGAGACCAGGCCGATGCCGATGAAGATGGCGATGAACAACCCGAAGATCGCCATGGCCGACAGGCCAAGGTCCTTGATGATCTTCACGTCCTGCCCGGCCGTCATCTGCCCGATCAGGTACGACGCGCCGATCACCAGCAGCGCAAACCCGACCAGGTTGTAGAGGACGCGCTCGCGCACGGACTCGCGAAAGACGGCCAGCGCGATCCGCCCGAGGCTTTTCGGGCTCATAGCACGCCCTCACGCGCCGAGCCGGCCTTGTGCACCTGCTGGACGAAGATGTCCTCGAGCGTCGTGTGGACGGGCGCGACCGAAACCAAGCGTGCGCCGCCGGCATGCATCTCGGCGACGAACGCCTCCGCGCTCGCGTCCTTCGGCAGGTCGAACGTATAGCGCCCGTCGGCAACGGTCGTCGCCTTGACGCCCCGTGACGCCAGCGTCGCGAGGACGGCTGACGCGACGTCGGTCATGACGACTTCCCACCCTCGCACTTCGAAACCGCTCATGTCGCGGAGGTTGCCGACGGTGGCCAGGCGTCCGCCGGCGACGATCGCGACGCGGCTGCACAGCGTCTCGGCGTCCGACAGGATGTGAGAGCTGAAGAAGATGGTCGTGCCGCGCTCGCGAAGCCGCAGGATCAGCTCGCGGATGTCGCGGCGGCCAAGCGGATCGAGGCCCGACATCGGCTCGTCGAGAAACAGGACTTCGGGATCGTTCAGCAGGGACTGCGCGATGCCGACGCGCTGCACCATCCCTTTCGAATACTTCCGCAGCTGCATCCGCCGCTCGGCACCGAGGCCGACCTCGTCGAGCAGGCGGGACGCGCGCGCCTGGCAATCGAACCGGGAATAGCCGAAGAGCGAGGCGAAGTACTCGAGCAGCTCCTCGGCGGTGAGGTTGTCGTAGAAGTACGGGTTCTCGGGCAGGTAGCCGATCCGCTGCCGGACGGCGAGGTCGCCCACGGGCCGGCCGAGAATCGAGGCACGTCCGGCGGTCGGGAAGACCAGCTGCATGAGCAGCTTCAGCGTGGTGGTCTTGCCCGCGCCGTTCGGCCCGAGAAAGCCGAAGACCTCGCCGGGCTGGACCTGGAGGGTCAGCCGGTCAAGCGCGCGGTAGGGCCTGGGCCGCCAGAACCCTACCTTGTAGTCCTTGGTCAGTTCCTCGACGTCAATTGCGGGTGGCATCGTTCAGGGCCGCGCTCCGCGCGGCAGGGGCCGGTAGCTTCGCTCCACGGCGCAGGCC
>JBKPSY010000031.1:0-9075 GCA_046735235.1 Acidobacteriota bacterium
CGGTGCCGCCACATGTACCAGAACGCCACCGCGACGGCGGCGATGAGCCCGCCATAAAACACGCCGCCGGCACGGACGATGGAAAGGATCTCCCCGGGGTTCTGGCGGAACTTGTCGAAGTCGACGAGTATCAGCAGCAGTTTTGCGCCGACGAGCGCGGCGACGATGATGGCGATTCCGAGGTCGAGCGCGCGGTTCGGGTCGAGTCCGCGGCTCTTCGCCCGCGTCATCGCGAGCTTCAGGCCGAGCAGGTACGCCGCCGCGAGCAGCACGCCGTACGTGTAGACCGTGATCGGGCCGAGCTTCAGCAGTTCGGGATACACAATAGCCCTCGCGTCAGACTGCGGCCGCCGGCTTCGGCGGTCGGAGCAAATCGAGAATCAGCACCGCGACGCCCACCGTGATCGCGGCATCGGCGACGTTGAACGCCCAGAAGTGCCAGCTGCGCCAATAGGCGTCCACGAAATCCACCACGTAGCCCTGGCGCGCGCGGTCGACGAGATTGCCGGCTGCTCCGCCGATGATCAGCGCGAGGCCCACCCGCGCCCAGCGATGGCTCATCGGCAGCTGCGCGGCGTAGAGCCCCACGCCGACGAGCGCCGCCAGCGCGAAGACGGCCATCACCGCCGGCTTGAACGCGAAGTCCGCCGAGTTGAGGAACCCGAACGCGACACCCGAGTTGCGCACGTGCGTGAGATTCAACAGCCCTGGAATCACCGCGATCGTGTCGAGCAGCGGCAGCTCTCGCGTCACCAGGAACTTCGACAGCTGGTCGAGCGCCGCGATGACGGCAATCACCGCCAGTTCCAGTGACCGCTTCACGACCCGACCGGCTCCGCCAGAGCCTCTACGCAGCGATCGCAGAGACCCTCACGTCCAGCATCGGTCGTCACTGAGGGCACGATCCGCCAGCACCGCTCGCACTTCACGCCGTCCGCCTTCCGAACCTCGAGCACGGGCGGTACGCCGTCCGGCCCTGCATCGACTTCTACCGATGAGACGATGAAGAGCGTCGGCAGGCTTGACTCGTACTTGCGGAGCAGCGCCAGGTCGCCGCCCGACGCGACGATTCGGGCCGCCGCGCCCAGCGACGTGCCGAAGACCTTCTCCTTCCGCCGGGCTTCGATCTCCACGTTCATGGCGTTGCGGAGCGAGAGCAGCTGCTCCCAGTCGGCCGCGTGCGTCTCGTCGCGCCACTCCTGAAGCTCGGCGGCGGCCGGGAAGTCCGCCAAGTGCGCCGACTGTTCGCGCGCGCCGGGCAGCGCCTTCCACAGCTGCTCGGCGGTGACCGGCAGAATCGGCGCGATGAGCCGCGCCAGGCCGTCCACGACGTGGAACATCACCGTCTGCGCCGACCGGCGGCTTGGCGATCCGGCAGACAGCGTATAGAGGCGATCCTTCGAGACGTCCACATAAAACGCGCTGAGATCGACCGTCGCGAATCCGCTCAGCCCGTGCACGACCCCCTGGAACTCGAACGCTTCGTAACTCGCGAGCGCGCGGAGCCCTACCTCCGCGAATCGCGACAGCATGTAGCGATCCACGGGTTCGAGCGACTCGACGGGCACGCGATCGGCCGCCGGATCGAAGTCGTAGAGGTTCGCCGCGAGAATCCGGCACGTGTTCCGCAGCTTCCGATAGGCCTCGACGACTCGCGCGAGGATTTCAGGCCCGACCCGCATTTCCTCGCGATAGTCCACCATCGCGGCCCAGAGGCGCAGGATCTCGGCGCCGCTCTTGGCGATGACCTCCTGCGGCTCGACGGTGTTGCCGAGCGACTTCGACTGCTTCCTGCCCGCCTCGTCCACCACGAAACCGTGCGTGAGCACGGCCTTGAACGGCGGCGCGCCACGCGTCCCCAGTCCCACGAGAAGCGAGCTCTGGAACCAGCCGCGATGCTGGTCGCTGCCTTCGAGATAGAGTGCCGCCGGCCACGTCAGGTCGGACCAGAACGGCAGCACCGCCTCGTGACTCGACCCCGAGTCGAACCATACGTCGAGGATGTTCGTCTCCCGCTCCCACTTCGTGCCGCTGCACTTGGGGCAGGCAAGACCTGCAGGCACGAACTCCTCGATGGGCCGCTCGTACCAAGCATCGGCGCCGTACTCATCGAACACCGTCGCCGCGCGCTCGACGAGGTCGGCGGTCAGGATCGCCTCGCCGCAGCTCGCACAATCGATCGCCGGGATCGGCACGCCCCAGGCGCGCTGGCGCGAGATGCACCAGTCGGGCCGGTTCGCGACCATGTTGAAGAGGCGGTCGTGGCCCCACGACGGCACCCACTTCACCTGGTGATCGATTGCGTGGAGCGCCGCCTCCCGCAGCGTCTTCGGCGCCTGGCCATCGGGCGTGACGACCGGCTCGCCGTCCATCCGCACGAACCACTGCGACGTCGCCAGGAAGATGACGGGGTTGTGACAGCGCCAGCAGTGCGGGTAGCTGTGCTCATACGCCTCGTAGTGCCAGAGGCGGCCGCGATCGCTCAGCGCCTCGACGATGGCCGGATTGGCCTCGAACACCTGCTCGCCCGCGAACAACTTCACGTCGTCGGTGAAGCGGCCGTCCGGGCCGACCGGCGCGTAGATCTCGAGGCCGTACTTCACGCCGGTCAGGTAGTCGTCGGAGCCGTGACCGGGTGCGGTGTGGACGGCCCCGGTGCCCTGTTCGAGCGTCACGTAGTCCGCCAGCACCGCCAGCGACGGCCGGTCGTACAGCGGATGCGTGAACTTCAGCCGATCCAATTGATCGCCGCCGACGAGCGCCACCGGCTCGCCGATCTCGCGCTTGGCGGCCCCGGCCACCTTCGCCGCCAACTCCTGCGCCATGATCACGAGACGGCCGTCGTGCGGATAGAACCCGTAGACGAAGTCCGGATGGAATGCCACCGCGAGGTTCGACGGGATCGTCCAGGGCGTGGTCGTCCAGATGAGGACTGAGACGTCCTGGTGTCCGATCGCGGGTACGCGCGAGGCCAGCTCCTGCCGGCTCGACGGATCGAGGGGGAACTCCACGTAGATCGACGGCGAAGAGTGCGGCTCGTACTCCACCTCGGCTTCGGCGAGCGCCGTGCGGCAGTGGATGCACCAGTGCACCGGCTTCTTGCCCTTGTAGACCAGCCCGCGCGCCACGAACTTCCCCAGCGCACGCGCAATCGCCGCCTGGTACCGGAAATCCATCGTCATGTACGGATGTTCCCAGTCGCCGAACACCCCGAGGCGCTGGAACTCCTGCGTCATGACACCGATGAACCGCTCCGCGTACCCGCGGCACGCCCGCCTGAAGTCGGCCGTCGTCAAATCACGCTTTTTCGTGCCGAGCTCGCGATCGACCTTCAGCTCGATCGGCAGGCCGTGGCAGTCGTACCCGGGCACGTAGGGCGAGTCATAACCCGCCATCGTTCGCGTCTTGACGACGAGGTCTTTCAGAATCTTGTTGAGGGCGGTGCCCAGGTGGATCTGGCCGTTGGCGTATGGCGGCCCGTCATGCAGGACGTACTTCGGCGCGCCGGCCCGCCGCTCGCGAATCAGACGATAGAGGCCGATCTCGTTCCACCAGGCGATGATTTCCGGTTCGGCCGTCTGGAGGTTGGCCTTCATCGGAAACTCGGTGCGCGGCAGGTTGAGCGTGTCTTTCCAGTCAGGCATGGGGAAGAAGTAATTGTACTAGGGCGGAGGGAGGCGGAGGGAGGCGGAGGAAGGCAGAGGGGGTAGAGTGGGGCGAAGGGGGCAGAGGGAAGGCAGAGGGGGCAAGGGACGCATAGCTTGTCGCCACCCCGCCCCTGCCTCCCTGTGCCTCCCTCTGCCTCCCTCGCCCCCTCTGCCCTCTGTCTACCGACGGTTTCGCCGAGTGGGATCCTGAAGGCCCACGGTGACCCCAAAGGCGCCCGCGTTGTCGTTCCGGTCGTCGTCGTTCACGGCGAGGTACAGCATCCCCGTGCCTGGTGACGGGAACGACTGCTGATTGCCGATGCCAAATGGCTGGCCGTTTCCAACGCGCCCGATCAAGGCGCCGGCGAGCTCGTTGGGCATCGGCGCGTTCCCGGCGCGGCGACCTTTGGCCGAGCCGGCCGTCGTGGCGGTGTCACTCGGATCGCTGCTCAACCGCACTTCGCCGTTGCTGGAAATGGTGACGACTTCGCCCTGTCTGACTTGCAGACCCGTTGAGACCCAACCGTCGCGCGCCGGGACCTGCATCGTGCCGGTTCCGACCTGACCCGCCGGAACCGGCTGGAAGGATCCGCCGCCGCTGATTGCGGAGTCTGGCGGCACCGCGAGATACAGGCGGGAGATGTTGTTGGACAAAAAGTTGCGGTCCTGGCCGCCCGTGGTGAAGTAGATGATCTTCGGCCGGTTCCCGCCCACGTCCTTGAACTGTCCCTGGATCGTCTGACCGTTGGTCAGCACGAGCAGGCTGCCGCTGCCGATGAGATCGACCTCTCTGCGCGGGAAGTTCCTCGCATCGCCGGTGAAGTCGATCACAACGACGTCATTGACGTTCCACGTTTGCGACTGTCCGTTCACGGTGACGAGCATGCCCTTGGCGTCCGTGTCGATCAGGTCGCCCCGCACCCGTTCGCCCGATCGCAGCAGGAATGTCGCCGGCGCCTGCGCAAAGGCGGTGGCTGCGCTGAGAAGCGCCAGGGCCACCACGCACGCGCCGGTAATCTTCAACAGGGGTTTCATCAGCCCACTCCTTGTTCAGCGCGCGCCGAGCGGCGCCCTTCGCCCAGCTCGACTGTCCAACGCGCGGCTTCGTCATTCTAGAGCCTGCGAAAATCGGTCCAACTCCCCGTCCGGGCGGGTTCCGGCCCGGCCGCTATAATGCGTTGATGGGTTCTGCGCCGTCATCCGCGCCCGCGGCCGTGCCGCTCCGGCGCGTGCAGCTCGATAACGGACTCACGGTGCTCGTCCAGGAGATGCACACGGCGCCGCTCGCCTCCGTATGGTGCTGGTACAAGGTCGGCTCGAAGGACGAACAGCCGGGCCAGACCGGCGTCGCGCACTGGGTCGAGCACATGAACTTCAAGGGGACCACCAACATACCCCGGGATCAGGTGAAAGGCATCATCGAGCAGTTCGGCGGCAGCTGGAACGGCTACACCTGGATCGACCAGACCACCTATCTCGAGACCGCCACCGCCGACGCGCTCGACCGGATGCTCTTCATCGAGGCCGAGCGCATGGCCAACGGCCTCTACCACCCCGACGACTGCGAGTCCGAACGCACCGTCATCCTCGCCGAGCTGGACGGCGGCGACAACGATCCCGAGCAGGTCCTCGACAACGAGGTCACCGCCGCGGCGTTCAAGGCCCACGGGTACCACCATCCGACCATCGGCTGGCCGAGCGACCTCAAGACGATGAGCCGCGACGACCTCCACGGCTTTTATCGCCGCTGGTACGTGCCGAACAACGCCACCCTCGTCGTCGTCGGCGACGTCGACGCCGATGACGCGCTGCGGCGAATCGAGCGTCAGTTCGGATCGATTTCGGCGGGCTCGCTGCCCGCACGAATCGCGACTCGCGAGCCCGAACAGCTTGGGGAGCGGCGGGTGCGCGTCGACCGGCCGGGCACGACCGCGTATCTGAAGATGGCGTGGCGTGCGCCGGAAGCCGCCAGCGCCGACTTTCACGCGATGCTGGTCCTCGACGCCGCGCTGAGTGGCGCGAAGGGCGTGAACCTCTGGGCGTCGTTCCGGAACCCGCCGCAGCGGACGACCCGCCTCTACCGGGCGCTCGTGGACACGGGCCTCGCATCATCGGTGTTCGGCGCGCTGCTGCCCACCGAAGACCCGTTCCTCTACACCGTCTCGTGCACTGTCACCGAGGGCCGGACGTTGGCGGAGGTCGAAGGCGCTGCGCTCGACGCGCTGAGCCTGGTCCGCGCGAACGGAATCACGGCGGAGGAGTTCACTCGCGCGAAGTACCAGCTCCGAGCGCGGTATGTATTCGAGTCAGACAGCGTGACCAACATCGCGCACCAGCTCGGGTATTTCCAGACCATCGCGAACGTCGATCTCTATCGTGATTTCCTCGGGTCGCTCGAAGCCGTCACGCTCGAGGACGTCGCGCGCGCCGCCACGCAGTACCTGGCGCCGGCGCAGCAAACCATCGGCTGGTTCCAGCCGCAGACGGAGACGATGCGGTGAGCCCCGTGGCCGCGCGTGGCCTGGCGCCCGTTCGCGAGGTCCTCGCCAACGGCGTCGTCCTGGTTACCCAACAGACGGTGACGCATCCTGCCGTGACCGTCTACGCGACGCTCGAGGCGGGCAGCGGACACGATCCCGACGACAAGCTCGGGCTCGCCAACTTCGTCGCGCGGGTGATCGATCGCGGCACCGTCTCGCGAGACACCGGCGCCATCGCGGCGACGCTCGACGATCGCGGAGTGTCCCTTTCGACGGGCGTGACCCGTCACCTGCTGTCGCTGTCGTGCACCTGCCTGGCCGAGGACCTCGACGCGATTATCGAGCTGCTGGCCGACGTGATCCGACAGCCGTCGTTCCCGGCAGATCAGGTGGAACGCCGCCGCGGCACGATCGTGACCGGCCTGAGGCAGGACGAGGACAACCCGTCCGTCGTGGCCACTGACGCGCTGATGGCGCAGCTGTACGGCAGCCACCACCCGTACGGGCGCCCCGGCCGCGGCACCGTGTCGTCGGTGGAGGGCATCGTCCGCGATGACCTCGTCGAGTTCCATCGCCGCCATGTCGGGCCAGCCGGCGTGCGGCTCGTGGTCGTCGGCGACGTCGAGGCGCCTCGCGTCGCCGCGTCGGTGGGGCGCGCGTTCGGCGACTGGGCGCACGAGCTGGCGGCGCCGCTTCGTCCCTCGCCCGTCACGATGGCGTCGGATCGCCGCGCCGAGCGCAGGGTGGTCCCTGGCAAGCCGCAATCCGACATCGCCTACGGCTTCACGACGATCGCGCGCCACGATCCGCGCTACTACGCGCTCGTGATCATGAACAACACGCTGGGCCAGTACGCGCTCGGCGGCCGCCTCGGCGACAACATTCGCGAGCGGCAGGGCATGGCGTACTACGTCTTCAGCTCGTTCGACGCCAATGTCGTCGAAGGGCCGCTCGTGGTGCGCGCCGGCGTCAGCCCGGCCAATGTCGAACGGACGATCGCCGCAATCGACGAGGAGCTGTCGCGGATGGCGCGCGACGGCGTGACCGAGGCTGAACTGGCCGATTCGCGCCGCTACCTGGTGGGCTCGATGCCGCGGGTGCTCGAGACCAACATCGGCATCGCGACGTTTCTGCACAACGCCGAGTTCTACGGCCTCGGCCTCGATTTCGATCAGCGGATTCCGGACCTCCTCGGCGCGGTGTCGCTGGACGACGTCAACGCGGCCGCGCGCGCCTTCCTCGATCCGGCGCGGGCCACGATCGTGGTGGCGGGGCCGTGACCGCGGCGGTCTTTTTCGACGTAGACTTCACCCTCATCTATCCAGGTCCCACGTTTCGCGGCGAAGGCTACCGGCGCTTCGGCGAGCGGCACGGTCTCGCGCTGGACGAGTCGAAATTCGAGGACGCCGTGCGCGCGGCGGCGCCCGTCCTGGACGCCGCGCAGGGCGACATCTACGACCCGGCGATCTTCCACCAATACACCGCGTCGATCATCGAGGCGATGGGTGGCGCCGGCCCTGGCGTCCAGCCGTGCGCGGTCGAGGTGTACGAGGAGTGGGCGCTCCATCATCACTTCGAGATGTACGACGACGTGCCGGACGTCTTACGCGCGATCGCAGCGCGCGGGATCAAGATCGGGCTCATCTCGAACAGCCACCGGCCGCTCACGTCATTCCAGAGCCACTTCGATCTCGACGGACTCGTGAGCGCCACCGTGTCGTCGTCGGAGCACGGCTACCTGAAGCCGCACCCGAGCATCTTCAAGGCGGCGCTGCAGCTGATTGGCGTCGAGGCGAAGGACGCGGTGATGGTCGGGGATAGCCTTGGCCAGGACGTCGCTGGAGCGCTCGCCGTTGGCATGCGCGCCGTGCTCGTGCGTCGTGGCCCCGGCAACCAGCCGTTTCACGGCAACGCCGACGAGTTCGACGGCGTTGCGGTGATTCACTCGCTCCAGGAACTGCTTCCACTACTCTGAGGCATGGCAGGGCTTCGCGATCTCACGACGCTGGAGGAGTTTCGCGCCGTCGAGCGGCTCGAGGCCGAAATCTGGGGGCCGATCGACCTGGTGCCCGTGCCGATCCTCGCCGTCACGGTCCAGCGTGGGGCCGTGCTCGTGGGCGCCCTCGAAGGCGATCGGCTGATCGGCTTCGTCTATTCCTTTCCTGCGCTCAAGGCAGGCGAACAGAAGCCCTCCCACTGGTCGCACATGCTCGGCGTGCATCCCGGCCACCGCGGCTCGGGGCTCGGTCGCGAGCTGAAGCTGGCGCAACGCGACCGCGTGCTCGCGCTCGGCCTCGATCTCGTCGAGTGGACCTACGATCCTCTCCAGGCCGCCAACGCGCATCTCAACTTCGTGGCCCTCGGCGCCGTCGTCGAGGAGTACGAGCAGAACGTCTACGGCGAGTCGCCAAGCCCCCTGCACGGCGGCATCGCGACCGATCGCTTCATCTGCCAGTGGTGGATCCGCAAGCCGCACGTCGAGCGGCGAATCCGCGGCGGCGTCCTTCGCGCAGTCTCACACGAGGTGGCGACGGCGCCCGTCGTCAACCGCGTGAAGCCCAGCGGAGACTTCATCGCGCCTGATGGTGTCGAGCTGGGCCGTCGCGAGCCGCGCGTGATGGTGGACATCCCCACCAACTTCACGACGATGCTGGCGGCCGATCCTGCGCGCGCGCTCGAGTGGCGGCTGCAGACCCGCGCGGTCTTCACGCACTATCTGGGCGAGGGCTACAGGGTCGTCGACTTCACTCTCGATAAGAGCGCGGGCCGCGGCCGGTACCTGCTCAGTAAGGTCCATGGGTCTCAGTAAGGTCCATGGGTCTATGGGTCCATGGGTCCATGGGTCCATAGGTCCATGGGTGGGGCATGGGTTTCCCCCATGGACCCATTCACCCATGGACCCATGGACCCATTCACCCATGGACCCATGGACCCACGCACCCATGGAC
>JBKPSY010000032.1:0-23410 GCA_046735235.1 Acidobacteriota bacterium
GGACTGGTTCACGCGCTGGTCGAAGTCGAAACCGTCGTAGATCACCAGCCCTCGCCCGTAGTGCGCATAGGCGAGGGAGAAGCCGCTCTTCTGCAGCCTGTTGCGCGACCACATCGCGCCGCACCACTGTGGCCCCCACTCGGCCACAATGCTGGAGTCGCCGAGATCGTTCGGCCCCTCCTTCCACGCCTTCATGTCGATGAACGCGCGGTCGCGCTTGTCGTCGCTGACGAGCGTGCTGTTCTCCAGGATGCCCGCGAGGCCCCGCGCGCCTGCCGCGCCGGGATTGACCGTCTTGAACGGGAATGGAAGGAAGCTGTAGTCCGGCGACTGGCCGCATCCGTCCGAGTCTTGGATGATCAACTTGTGGCCGGCAGCGACCCAGGCCATCAGCGCGCGCTTGAACTCCGGCGGCGGACGCCTGGCGATGTCGCAGATCTGGCCGAGGATGATCGTGTCCACGAGCGGCTCGCTGACGAGCAGCGCCGGCGCCAGGACTTCCGGCGAGAGGAGTCGCAGCGTCACCCCGGGGACCGCCGGCTGTTCAAGGGCCGCCGGGCTCAGGTTGAAGGAGTCCCTGACGAAAGGGCGCTGCACGTTCTGGTCGCCCTCCACCAGCAGCACGTTCTGGCTCTGGGGAAATCGCGACGGTCCGGGCGGCGGGGGCGCGGCACACGCCGGCTGCACGGCGGGCCCAGAGGATCGGACGACCGCATCCGCGGGCACCGGCGGAAGCCCGGTCTTCAAGACAGACGCGAGCACTGCGTTGCGCGCGAGCATGGACTTGTAGTTGTCGCGACTGCCCTCGATCACGCGAACGCGACTGAGCACGGTCAACTGCCAGCTCTTCGGAGGCGCATACGACGAGACGATGCGCAGCTTGACGAACCGGGCTTCGACGGCGCCCATTGGAATCGTCTGCAGCCGGTTCTCGTTGAGCAGCGTTGCCGTCGCGGCCTGCGTGAACCCCTCCGTCGGGCTCACGGTGGACGCCCACACCTCGACGTCCTTCGCGGTACCAGGGCCTGCCTCAGAGGCCGGGTTGATTTCGACGGCCGACAGCACCGCCGGCTGCCGCGAGAAGAACGAAAACACCAACTCCTGCGGGAACGCCATGTCCGTGCTCGTCCACCCGTAGTGATTGGTGTGGGCGATGAGATTGGCGGCAGCGTGATCCGGCCTGACCTCGGACGTTGCGCGCTCGACGCGGCCGCCGTTCTCGACGGCGACGAGATCGAATTCCGCCGCCGCGGAAGCAGCCTGTCGGGCCGCCGGTGACGTGGCCGTGAGTGTGGCGAGGAGCAGTGCTGCAGTCAGCAGGGCCACCTCATGTCGCAGAACCGGATCCGGCGTCATGGCGCATCCACCGTCGTCTCGTCCAGCTCGAAGCCGCGATAGTTCATCCGCACCTTCTCGTCCGGCGCCACGTCGTAGACCAGGGAGAAGCGGCGAACGCTGGCGGGAGGAAGGACGATGTCGGGGATCAGGCGGCACGGCAGCTCCGCCGAGCTCGGCGAGGGCTCGACGAACGATCCGTCCTGCTTCACGAGCCGGAGCTGGACTGATTGAAGCTCGACTCCCTTCGACGGGTTCAGGTTCTCGACGACGACGTCGACGAGCCGGCGCGCGGGGTCCGGCCCCCGCGAGCCGGCAGGCCAGGCCGGAGTCGGCAGCAGATGAATGCGCAGCGTGGTGCCGTCGGCGATCGTCTGCGTGGGTGTGGGCCACGACGGCTTGAAATCGGCGGGCGCCGGCAGATCGATCGGCGCCCCGTTTTCCGATCGCAGCAACACTCTCAGCGCCTTCGTGTCCGCCGGCACGAAGAACAGCAGCTGCCCTTCGTTGGCCCCCGTCGGAGGAAACGACCCGATTTCTTCGAACGCGCGCGCCAGCCCTGTGGGGGCGGCCTCGGGCCGGACCAGGCAGCCCTGCTCGTTCTGCGCGTACACGAACTTGTCGAACGGGACGTCCACGATGTCCCTGGGCGATCGGCTGGTGCCGCGGATCCCGACGACGAAGGCGCGCATCCCGGAAGGCGCAGAAACATCGGAGGGCGCAGGCCCAGCTTGTGTGATCGCCAACTGCAGCAGCGCGTTGTGTCGCGTCGGACCGACCGTGGGCGGTGGGGTTGACGGCGGCGTGCCCTTCAACGGAATCAACGCGTGCCCGTTGTCGTTGTCGTAGAACTGGAACGCCTGGTAGGCGACGTCGACCGGAGCCTCGAAGATCACCTTGCCTCGGACGACGTCATCGAGCTTCGGGAGCGAGAAGCCCTCCTTGGACAGGTGGTCCGGCACCGAGGGCAGGACGTCCAGATCCACGGTGTCGGCGAAGCGTCCGTCCGAGAGCAGCCACATCTGCTTTCGCAACATCGGGACGACGTAGACGGTGGGCTCGAGCGTCTGGTTCGCAGGGTCGGGCGCCTGCTTCTTCGCGCCCAATCCGAATCCGGCCGTCGGATTTTGCGACGCCGTCTTGTCGATGAGGCGCAGCGGGATGACGTTTTTCCACGACGTGTCGACGATGACGAACTCGTGGCCGGGGCGGGCGGCGTGGCCATCGATCTCCTGCACGCGCTCGACGCCCTCGATGCGCAGTTCCACCGCGCGCGTGCGCACGCCCAGTGAGCCTGGGTCAGACGTGTAGGAGGACGGGGGGGACCATGAATCGGGTGCGGGAGGTGCGTTAGGTGCGGTGAGTGCAGGTGCGACGGGTGCGTTGGGTGCGTTGGGTGCAACGGGGGCAGGGACGACGGGTGCGTTGGGTGCGACGGGTGCCGGTGCGGAGGGTGCGGCGCGTTCTGCAGATGCGACGGGTGCCGACGCGGACGCTGCGCTGGCCGACGATTCCGGTGTGCCGGTGCATGCGCCGGCCATCAGGGCCAGAACCAGGCACGCGAGGGGAGCGTCGCGGCGGAGCGCCGACATTTGCCCGATTACGCGCGGGCGGCGCGAATCGGAACGGCGAACCTGGGGTCGGGATAAATTCCCGACCCCGTACGTTACGGGGCCCCGATCAGAATCGGCGCGGCCCACAGCCAGGGATGTTCGGGATACACGATGCGCGTGCCGCCGGCGTTTGTGGTGACGCGGCCGGCTCTCAGATCGCGGATGAGCGCCAACTGCGCGGCTCGCAACGCGGCATCCTTCGATGCGCCCGCGGTCCATTCGCGATAGAAGCTGTTGACCACGCGCGCGGTGGTCCGGTCGCTGACGTCCCAGAGCGTCGCGAGGACGGTCGGGACACCGGCGCTCTGGAACGCGCGGGTCAGGCCGGCAATCCCGTCGCTCGAGATCGGACCGCGCGCCGAACGGCAGGCGGCCAGCACGACGAGCTCTCCGTCGAGCGTCATCCCGGCCACTTCGCTGGCGGTGAGCCGGCCATCGTGGTCCGACGTCGCCGCGTTGGCGGCGCCGAGCACGAGATGGCTGCCGAGCGGGTCCACGTCATCGACAATCGCGTGCGTCGCGAAGTGGGCGACTCGCGCGGCGGGGAGCGCGGCTCGCACTGCCGCTTCTGACGCCTGGCGCCCGACCAGAACGTCGGCCGATCCAGCGAGCATCCGCGCGATGGACTCCACCTCGACACGCGCCCCGGGCAGTGGCGTCGACCTCGCACCGGCACCCGCTGAGGGAACCGGCGCAGGGTCGGCGACCAGAAGCGCCCGCGTCGCGTCTGCCGGTCGCGCCATCCGGTCGAGCGCGCCGAGCAACACGGCCCCACTGGCCGCGTAGTGCAGCGAGAACCTCTCGATCAGGTACTTGCCCGCCCCGTCGCGCAACGCCCCGAACGGCAGGGCCAGCAGCGGACCATGAGGGATGACGGCAACCCGCACGCCGGGTACCGACGGCAGCCAGGCTTCGATGGGCTGCCACAACGCTTCGTACAGGCGGCCATACACCGCTCGGCTGCCGACCGCCGCCTTCACGACGCCGCTCGGCGATCGTGTCAGCTGCAGCTCGGGGGGCACGTCTACGGCTTCACGAATCTCCGCGCGCAGCCGGAGTGCGCCGAGCGGAATCGACGCGGCATGCACACTCCCGTCGGGCCTGACCACCCAGACGAACGAGCCGTACTCGTGGATCCAATAGATCACCACCGGCGACTCGAGGCGACGGGCGAGCGCCGCCAGGCCATCGGCGTCGAGCGCCGCGGCTGCCAAGGGACTGTCCATCGTCGCTGTCCGCTGGACGGGATGACCCGTCGCGCCGAGGAGCCAGCGATCGACATCCGCATCTTCGGTTTCGCGCGCGCGGCGAGCGGCCAGCAGGTCGGCGAAGGCACGCGACCGCACGCGCTCGGCCGCTGAAAGCGCCTCTCGCGGGAGGTCTCGCTGCATCATGAGCGCGACGCTGAGGCCGTACGCGTGCGTGAAGCGCTCGCCGAAGCCCTGCTTCAAAAAATCCACGGGCGCCAGGCTGGCGCGGTACGTCTCGAGGCGTTCGATGACAGGGGCCAGCGCGCGCGAGGACTCCTCGATCTCTCCTTTCGCCGCGAGGACGTGCGCGCGCTCGATCAGCGCCTGCAGCTCGTTGTCTACCATGCCCAACCGTCGCGCCAGATCGGCGGCCCGTGACGCGCGGTCCAGCGCCTCGTCCAGCCTGCCGAGTGCGCGATACGACTCGGACAAATGCACCAGCGGCATCGCCGTTGTCACCACGCCGGGCATCGCCTGGGCCGTCTCGAGCGTCGCGATGGCCTCCTGCCATCGGCGCCGCTTGACCTGCACGCCGCCGAGCGACTGCATCAGCAGCCGGATGTTCGTGGACGCGCCTTTGGCGCGAGCCACGTCCAGGCCCCGCCTTGCTGCCGCCTCCGCCTCCGCCATGTGTCCCAGCTCGGCGAGCGAGACCCCGAGGCCGAAATAGTTCCACATCAGCGAGTCGAGATCGCCGCGCGCCCGCGCCGTCCGAATGCCCTCCCGATGCACCGGCACCGCTCGGTCGAACGCGCCGTGCTCGCGCAGCGCCCAGCCGAGCATCGCGAGCGTGTCGCCGAAGTGGGGATCGGCGCGCCGTCCAAGCGGCCGCATGACGGAGGCCGCGCGCTCCAGCTCGATGAGCGCCGGACCGGCCAATCCGGCATCCAGTAGTCCCCCGCCCCATCGTTCCCGGGCCCGCGCCTCGAGCAGGGGGTCCTGCTGCTCCCGAGCGATCGCGAGGCAGCGCTCGGCGTACGGCCGTCGCTCGAGGCCGGGAATGCTGTTCTCGATGTCGTCGACGACCTCGAACTCGCCGTTGGCGTCGCCGGCGGCGACAAAGTCGCTGCGCGAGAGATCCCAGTCGGCCCGCGCCCGATCGATATCGCCGTCCTGGTAGTGCATGTCGCCGGTCGCAAGGCGCGTCCATCCGGCCTCGCTGCGATCCGACGCCGCGAGCGCCGCGTCGAGCGCGCGGGCGAACTCGCGGCTCGCGTCGGCGCGGCGGCCAAGATCCAGGTACGCCTTTCCAAGACCGCGTGCGGCACGGGCCCGCTGCCGATCGGGGAGCGCCGGATCTCGAGCGATGGGGCTGAGGAGCCGTTCGGCCGCGCTCGCCTGCCGACGCTCGATCAGGTGGAAGGCTCGGGTGATCGCGACGTCCGCAGGCGCGCGCTGCGCCGCGGCCGGCAAGGGGGCGAGAAGCAGAGCGAGCGCCGACAGGAGCAGTCGCCGCACGGGCGGATGTTACCGCAACGCCTGCATGGCGTCGCACGCGCGGGATTGGAAGGCACCCGTCGCGCGGCAGAGCGGCGCCAGACGCGCGCGGGCCGCGTCGGCGTGTCCCGTCCTCTGCTCGGCCGTAGCGAGGTACCACTCGACGGCGTCACGTCGCTCGCCAACCGCCCGTTGCGCCGCGACGCCGAGCGGCGCGATGGCCTCCGACGGCCGATTCGCGAGCAACGCCGCGACGCCGAGGTAAAACGAGGCATCCGGCGAGTCGGGGTGCGCCTGGGCCACGCGCGTGAGCTGCGCGACCGCCGCCTCGTAGTCTCCGGACTGGTACGGCGCGAGCGCTTCGATCAGACCGGAAGGCACGTCGGATCCGCCTCGCTGGCCGCGCGAGGCGTCCAGCGACGCGATCGACAGTCGCACGGGAGCGACGTCGATGCGCCAGAGCGCAATCGGAGCGAGAGTCGCGCCGCCAGTCGGTGGCCCCGCGGAAGCCGACGTCGGCATCGGCGCGGGTTGAACCGTCGGCGTCGGAGAGGCGACCCTCCACCACAGGGCGCCGGCGCCAGCGACGAGCGCCACGGCGGCCGCCATCGGCAACCATCGCCGGATCGGCATGCCCGTGGACGTCACGCGCCCCAGGACGCGCTGCTCCATCGCGGCATCCGGCTCGCTCAGCCGGAGCTCGGCAAGGCCGGCCGACAGCCGGACGCACGCATCGCAGCCCGCAATGTGCGCGTCCAGCCGACGGCGTGTGTCCTCGTCCACGAGCTCAGAACCACGCGCCATCAGCAGGTCGGGATGGGGGCATCCCTCTCTCGCTTCCAGCCAGAGCGCTCCCTCCTGGCGCAGCAGCGCATCAAGGGCCTTCTCGGTCATCGAATCGTGCTCGCTCATCGCGCGACGCCTTTCACCACGGTGCGCAGGTGCAGCCGCGCCCGCTGCAGGTGGCCCTTCACCTGGCCGTCGGTCATCCCCAGCCTCGCCGCGGCTTCGGAGACGGTGAAGCCCCAGACGTAGTGCAGCTCCAGACAGACGCGCTGCACCGGGCTCAGCCCTTCGCTCAGCAGCCATTGCGGGCTCGCAGGAGCAGCCGGCGCAACGGGCTCGTGCGCCAGCCAGCGAGCCGATCGCTCCTCGGTCTGGAGACGCCGCCAGCGATCGCGCGCGCGGTTGCGCACGACGACGAAGAGCCACGCCGGCAATTCCTGCAGCCGTATCTCAGCCATGTGACGATGCAGCTCGAGAAAGGCATCCGCCGTCAGATCTTCCGCCACGTCCCGGCGGCCGACCAGGGACACCGCGAAGCGGAAGACGGCCGCGAAGTGCTGTCGATACGCGATCTCGAAACTGTCCATGGGGGTTACGCGACGCCCCCTCGAAACGGCACGGAGGCGCAGACCGCCGCTCGAGGTGGCCTAAGACTATGGATTCCCGGGACCGGGGTCCAGTCAGCCACCGGGTACTGGGTAGAGTCGGATTCGATAAATATATGTTATGAAAGTTGCTTCTTTAAAAGTCGCGTTGTATGGTGGTCGGACCGTCCGCGGCCCCGATTCGAGGGCTGCCGGGCCGATTTCTCTCTACTCGAGGAGCTGTCGTGCGCATCGCCTTCCAGGGCGAACCAGGGGCTTACAGCGAAGCCGCGGCCCTGCGGTTCAGTGACCACGCGGATCTGCTGCCGTGCGAGACGTTCGAGGCGGTCTTTGACGCCGTCGCCGGAGGCAAGGCGACGCATGGGATCCTGCCGGTCGAAAACTCGATCGGCGGCAGCATCCACCGCAATTACGACCTGCTCCTGGAGCACGACCTCCCCATCGTGGGCGAGGTGCAGTTACCCATCGCCCACTACCTGATGGCGCTGCCAGGCACGTCGATCGGCCAGGTCAAGCGCATCTACTCGCACCCCCAGGCGCTCGCACAGTGCGAGCGGTTCCTGCGATCGCTCGACGGCGTGCACGTCGAGGCGACCTACGACACGGCCGGCAGCGCGAAGATTGTGAAGGAACAGGGTCTGAAGGACACCGCCGCCATCGCGTCCGAGCGCGCCGCGCAAGTGTTCGGCCTCGACGTGCTCAAGGCCGACATCCAGGACTTCTCCGACAACCTCACGCGATTCCTGGTCGTGAGCCGCCTCGCCGAGCACGACGAGGCCGCGGACAAGACCACCGTCGTCTTCTCGCTGCCGAACGAGCCCGGCTCCCTCTTCAAGGCCCTGTCGGTGTTCGCCCTGCGCGACATCGACCTGACCAAGATCGAGTCGCGGCCCATTCGCGGCCGTCCGTGGGAGTACCTCTTCTACGTGGACCTGCCCGTCGGCCGTCACGATCTGAAGTGCGCCCGGGCGCTCGTGCACCTCGCGGAATTCGCCCGGTCGATGCGCACGCTCGGCTCGTATCCGAGCTGGAAGAGCCGCGAAGCCGCGGCCACCCGCGCCTGAGCCATGGCTGACGTTCCTCTCTATCGCAGCCGGAGCGCGGCGATCACGGAAGGGCCGCATCGCGCCGCCGCGCGCGCCATGCTCAAGGCCGTCGGCTTCGACGATGCCGCGTTGAAGAAGCCGATCGTGGGCGTGGCAAACACGTGGATCGAGATCGGACCGTGCAATTACCACCTGCGCGATCTCGCCGAGCACGTGAAGGCGGGGATCCGCGAGGCCGGCGCGACGCCGATGGAGTTCAACACGGTGTCGATCTCCGACGGCATCACGATGGGCAGCCCCGGGATGCGGGCCTCGCTCATCAGCCGCGAGGTCATCGCCGACTCGATCGAGCTCGTCTCGCGCGGCAACTGCTTCGACGCGGTCATCGCGCTCTGCGGCTGCGACAAGACCATCCCGGGCACGACGATGGCGGTGGCGAGACTCGGCGTGCCGGGCCTCGTGCTCTACGGCGGGTCGATCGCGCCGGGAAGATTCCAGAACCACGACGTCAGCATCCAGGACGTGTTCGAGGGCATTGGCGCGCACGCGGCCGGCAAGATGACCGACGCCGAGCTGAAGGATCTCGAGGACCATGCCTGTCCAGGCGCGGGCGCCTGCGGCGGCCAGTTCACGGCGAACACCATGGCGACGGCGATCGAGTTTCTTGGCATCGCGCCGATGGGCAGCGGGTCGGTGCCTGCGACCGCTGAAGAGAAGAACGAGGTCGCGCGCCAGGCGGGACGCCAGGTGGTCGCGCTCCTCAAACAGAACCTCACGCCGAAGCAGATCATCACGCGCCATTCGATCGAGAACGCGATCTCGGCGGTCGTCGCGACCGGCGGATCGACCAACGCCGTGCTGCACCTGCTGGCCATCGCACGCGAGTCGGGGCTGCCGCTGACCATCGACGACTTCGATCGGATCAGCCGCCAGGTGCCGCTGCTGGCGGACCTCAAGCCGGGCGGCCGGTTCATGGCGACCGACCTCCACCACGCGGGCGGGATTCGCCTGGTGGCCAAGCGCCTGCTCGACGCGGGGCTCCTCCACGGCGACCAGATGACGGTGACCACGCGCACGATCGCGGACGAGGCGCGCGAGGCGAAGGAGACGCCCGGCCAGGAGGTTCTGCGTCCGCTGGATCGGCCGATAAAGCCGACAGGGGGGCTCGTCATCCTGAAGGGCAACCTGGCGCCCGAAGGCGCCGTGGTGAAGGTGGCCGGATCGAACCTGCAGCATCATCGCGGCCCGGCGCGGGTCTTCGACGGCGAACAGCCCGCGCTCGACGCGGTGCTCGGCAACCAGATTCGTCCCGGCGACGTCGTCGTCATTCGAAGCGAGGGCCCGAAGGGCGGACCTGGCATGCCAGAGATGCTCGCCGTGACGGCGGCCATCGTCGGCGCCGGTCTCGGCGAGACCGTGGTCATGGTGACCGACGGGCGGTTCTCGGGGGCGACGCGCGGGTTGATGGCGGGACACGTCGCGCCCGAAGCCGCGGCGGGCGGACCGATCGCCGCGATTCGCGAGGGGGACACGATTGTCTTCGACATCCCGAACCGCAAGCTCGACGTCGAGCTGACCGACGCGGAGCTGAAGTCGCGGCTCGCGGGATGGAAGGTGCCGGTGCCGCGCTACACGAGCGGCGTGATGGCGAAATACGCGCGGCTCGTCAGCTCGGCCTCGGAAGGAGCCGTGACCGGCTAGGTGTAGCGCAGGCCTTCAGGCCTGCTGACAGGCGGTTGTGGCGCGGGCAGGCCCAAAGCCGAGAGCCCATAGCCCATAGCCGACGAGAGTACTTTTATGAAAAAGACCGGCGCACAAATCATCTGGGAATCGCTGCTGCGACAGGGCATTCACACCGTGTTCGGGTATCCCGGCGGCGCGATCCTTCCCGCCTACGACGCGATGACGCAGTACCCGATCCGCCACATTCTCGTGCGGCACGAGCAGGGCGCGACGCACATGGCCGACGGGTTCGCGCGCGCGACGGGCCAGGTCGGCGTCGCGATTGCGACCTCCGGCCCTGGCGCGACGAACATGGTGACCGGCATCGCCACCGCGATGCTCGACTCGTCGCCGATCGTCTGCATCACGGGCCAGGTCGGCAGCAAGCTGATCGGCAGCGACGCGTTCCAGGAGACGGACATCACCGGCGTGACGCTGCCGGTGACGAAGCACAACTACCTCGTGACGCGCGCGGAAGACGTCGCGCCGACGATCCGCGAGGCCTTCCACGTCGCCGCGTCCGGGCGCCCCGGCCCCGTGCTGATCGACATCACGAAGGACGCACAGCAGAGCTCAGCGGAGTTCGACTGGGACGCGGCCGAGGTCAAGCTGCGCGGATACCGTCCCGATCACCGGCCGGCGGCGGCCGAAGTACAGAAGGCGCTCGACCTGATCAAGGACGCGAAGCGTCCGGTGATCCTGGCCGGCCGCGGGATCATCCAGTCGGGCGCCACCGAGCAGGTGGTCGCCTTCGCCGAGCGCACGAACACGCCCATCGCGATGACGCTGCTCGGCCTGGGCGGCGTCGCGGCGAGCCATCCGATGAACCTCGGCATGATGGGCATGCACGGCGAGGCCTGGGTCAACACGGCGATTCAGGAGGCCGATCTGCTGCTGGCCTTCGGCATGCGCTTCGACGATCGCGTCACCGGCAACCTCAAGACGTACGCGCCGCACGCGAAGAAGATCCACATCGAGATCGACCCGGCCGAGGTGAACAAGAACGTCCGCGTGGACGTCGCGCTCGTCGGCGATCTCCGCGAGGTGCTCACCGAGCTCCTGCCGCACGTCACCGCGACGGAGCACGTCGAGTGGCTCGGGCGCATCAACGAGCTGAAGGGCGACTCCGCCGTTCGCGACATCCAGAATCTTCCTGACGACGGGCACCTGTATGCGGCCCACGTCATCAACGACCTCTGGCGCGAAACCGACGGCAACGCGATCGTCGTCACCGACGTCGGCCAGCACCAGATGTGGGAGGCGCAGTACTACAAGCACAACACGCCGCGCTCGCTCATCACGTCCGGCGGCCTCGGGACGATGGGCTTCGCCCTGCCGGCGGCCATCGGCGCGAAGATCGCCCGGCCCGACGCCGAGGTCTGGGTCGTCGTCGGCGACGGCGGCTTCCAGATGACGATGTGCGAGCTGGCGACGGTGATGCAGGAAGGCATCGACATCAACGTGGCGATCATCAACAACGGCTATCTCGGGATGGTCCGTCAGTGGCAGGAGTTCTTCTACGAGAAGCGCTACGCCGCGACGCCGCTGGTGAATCCCAACTTCCAGAAGCTGGCTGAGGCGTTCGGCCTGCGCGGGGTGACCGTCACCAAGCGCAGCGAGGTGATCCCGACCATGCGCTCGGCCCGCACGCACCGCGGCGGCGTCGTCATCGACTTCCAGGTCGAGCAGGAGGACTCGGTGTACCCGATGGTGCCGGCCGGGGCCGACCTGCACGCGATGATTCGTCGGCCCAGTCCGATTGTGGAGACGGCGGCGGACGCCTAGCGGGCCGCTGTCAGCTGGCAGCTGTCAGCCGACGGCTTCAGATCAGGATTACTTATGCTGCATACACTCGTCGTACACGTCGAAGACAAGCCCGGCGTGCTGAACCGCGTGGCCTCGCTCTTTCGCCGCCGCGCCTTCAACATCGACTCGCTGACGGTCGGCCACACGGAGACGCCCGGCGTCTCGCGCATGACGATCGTCTGCGACGTCGACCCGCTCAACGCGCGGCGCGTCGAAGCCAACATCTACAAGCTCGTGGACGTCCTGCGCGTCGACGACATCACCCACGCGCCCGCGGTGGATCGCGAGCTGGCGATGATCAAGGTGGCGGCCACGCCGGAAGTGCGGTCGCAGATCATCCAGCTCGCCGACGTCTTCCGCGCGCGCGTCATCGACGTGTCGCCCGAGTCGGTGATCGTCGAGATCACCGGCAGCGGCGACAAGATCGAGCGGCTCATCGAGGTGCTGACGCCCTACGGCGTCCTCGAGGTCGCCAGGACCGGTCGCGTCGCCATGGCGCGCGGCCCGCGCTCGGCCGAACGGCTCGAAGACCGCTTCGCGGGAGAAGAGCCGGAAGAGGCCGGGGTCTCTTATTCCGTGTAGTTGCAGATTGCGGGTTGCGGATTGCGGCTTGAAAGCTTCTGAGCTTCAGACCGCAACCCGCAACCCGCAACCATTCCGCAACCCGCAACCAACAACCACCAACCGGATCATGCCCACCATCTACTACGACAACGACGCCGATCTCTCCATCATTCAATCGAAGAAGGTCGCCATCATCGGCTACGGATCGCAGGGCCATGCGCATGCGCTGAACCTGAAAGACAGCGGCGTGGACGTCGCCGTCGGCCTGGCGGAGGGCAGCAAGTCGCGCGCGAAGGCGCAGGCCGTCGGCCTCGCCGTGAAGAGCGTCGCCGACGCCGCCGCCTGGGCCGACGTGATCATGATGCTCGTGCCCGACACGACGGCGCCGAAGGTCTACCGTGAGTCGATCGCGCCGCACCTGACCGCCGGCAAGACGCTGATGTTCGCGCACGGCTTCAACATCCGCTACGGGACGGTGACGCCGCCGAAGGACGTCGACGTCTCGATGATCGCGCCCAAGTCGCCCGGCCACCGCGTCCGCGAGCTCTTCGTCGAGGGCGGCGGCACGCCGGCACTCGTCGCGATCGAGCAGGACGCGAGCGGCAAGGCGCTGGCCACGGCGCTCTCTTACGCCAAGGGCATCGGCACCACCCGCGCCGGGGTCCTGACGACGACGTTCAAGGAGGAGACGGAGACGGACCTCTTCGGCGAGCAGGCCGTGCTCTGCGGCGGCGTCAGCGCGCTCGTCAAGGCCGGCTTCAAGACGCTGGTCGACGCCGGCTACCAGCCCGAGGTCGCCTACTTCGAGTGCCTCCACGAGTTGAAGCTCATCGTCGATCTCGTCTACCGCGGCGGCCTGAACTACATGCGGTACTCGGTGAGCGACACGGCCGAGTACGGCGACTACACCGCCGGGCCGCGCGTCATCTGCCCCGAGTCGGTGAAGCAGATGCAGCAGCTCCTCGCCGAGATCCAGGACGGCACGTTCGCGAGGAAGTGGATCAAGGAGAACGAGGACGGCCGGCCGTCGTTCAACAAGACGCGCGCCGCCGAGCAGACGCAGACGCTCGAGGAAGTCGGCGCGAAGCTCCGCGCGCTCATGCCGTTCATTCAGCCCGTGACTATCCGCCCCGACGGCCAGGGAGCCTGAAGAAACGAACCACAGATTACACAGACTTCACAGATTTCTTGTTGTTGGATGTCACGGTGCGAGTCTGACAAGAACGAGAGAAGTAAATCTGTGTAATCGGTGGAATCTGTGGTTTCTAACGCACCGGAACGATCCTCAGGATACGGTCGTCGTCGGCGACGGGCGTCGCGCGGCCGTCGCGGTTGCTCGTCGAGATGTAGAGAAATCCGTCAGGGCCCTGCACGACGTCCCGCAACCGTCCGTACTTGTTCGTCAACAAGCGTTCGACGCCGGCGATGTGCCGGTTGGCGGCGCCGTCGATGGTCACGCGCAGCAGCGCCTGCGCGGCGAGCGTCGCGATGAAGAGCTGATTGCGGAACTGCGGCAGCGCCGTGCCGGTGTAGAAGCTCGATCCTGACGGCGCGACCGACGGCGTGAAGAAGATGAGCGGCGTTACCATCCCGGGCTGCGTCGCGTTGCCCTCGATCACCGGCCAGCCGTAATTGTTCCCGCCGTCGATCACGTTGATCTCGTCGTTGCCGACTTGGCCGTGCTCATCCTCGAACAGATCGCCGGTGGTCGGATGCCACGCGAGACCCTGCGGGTTGCGGTGCCCGTACGTGAACACCGGCGACGAGAACCGGTTCCCGCTCGCGCTCGTCCCGTCGTCGTTCATCCGGAGGATCTTGCCGTTCAGCGAGGCCACGTCCTGCGCGAGTGACGACACCGACGAGTCGCCGAAGGTGACATACAGCAGACGGTCCGGCCCGAACTTCACGCGCGATCCGTTGTGGATCTGTGCACCCCTGACGTTGTCCAGGATGACGATGCCCTCGGCGAGCTGGTTGTTGAGCTCGCGATAGCGCATCACGCGGTTGATGGTCCCGGCCGGCCCGTTCGCCGTGTAACTCAAATAGACGTAGTGGTTGGTCGCGAAGTCGGGATGGAGCGCCAGACCCATCGCCCCGCTCTCGCCGGTCGTGTTCACGTCGTCCAGCGTCAGCGCGGGCGCGGCCAGCAGCTGGCCGTTCTCATAGACGCGCACGCGGCCTGGACGCTCCGTGAAGAACAGACGGCCGTCGGGCGCGAAGGCCATCGCCCAGGGGATCTGCAGGTTCGTCAAGAACACCTGGACGCCGAACTTCGCGCCGTCCTGCGCGGTGAACGTCTCGATGGGCAGGCCGCCCGGCGGGGCCCCGGGCGCTTCAGGCGTGTCCGAGGGCGACGACTTCGACCCGCCGCAGCCGGAGAGCGAGATTAGTGCGGCCAGCGCGAGCGCGCGAGCGGCAGTCCTGCCGATCATGGGACCTTGCACGCGTTCCGGGGAGGGAGCCAATTCTGAAGCGCGCGGCCCGGCGCGTCAATCCATTATGATTTTCCACATGAGATTGCGGAGCGCCCTTGCACCTGCGGTCGTCGTGTTCAGCCTTGCAGCGGCGCCTTCGGCGCAGGACAACGCGTGGCTCGACGCGTATCGCGAACCGGTGTCGAAGATTCTGGCGGCGGCGACGAAGGACGATTTCGCCTGGCAGCGCCTGGCGTACCTGACCGACACGTTCGGCAACCGCCTTGCGGGATCGCAGGCGTTGACCGACGCGATCGAATGGGCCGCAGCCGAGATGGCGAGGGACGGGATCGACGTCGTCCGGAAGGATCCGGTGAAGGTGCCGCACTGGGTGCGGGGCGCCGAGTCGCTCGAGGTCACCTCGCCGCACCACCTGCGGCTGCCGGTGCTCGGGCTGGGGCTCTCGGTTGGCACGCCGGCCGAAGGGATCGAAGCGGACGCGCTCGTCGTCGACAGCTTCCTGACGCTCGAGCAGCGCGCGGCGGACGCGCGCGGCAAGATCGTCGTCTTCAACCAGCCGTTCAAGGGCTACGGCCCGACGGTCGCCTATCGCGTCAACGGCGCGTCGCAGGCGGCCGAGGCCGGCGCGCTCGCGGTGCTCGTGCGGTCCGTCGGATTGGACGGCCTCCGCACGCTGCACACCGGCATGCTCACCTATCGCGATGGCGTGCCGAAGATCCCCGCCGCAGCGATCAGCGGAGAGGACGCCGATCGGCTCTCACGCATGGCGGCGCGCGGCGAGCGCATCCGTCTCAAGCTGACGATGGGCGCCGAGATGCTGCCGGACGCGGACTCGGCCAACGTGATCGCCGAGATCCGCGGACGCGAGAAACCGGAAGAGATCGTCGTGGTCGGCGGACACTTCGACTCGTGGGACGTCGGCGCCGGCGCGACCGATGACGGCGGCGGAGCGGTGGCGGCGTGGGAAGTGGCACGCCTGCTGAAGAAGCTCGACCTCAGGCCGCGACGGACGATCCGCGTCGTGCTGTTCACGAATGAGGAGAACGGCCTGCGTGGCGGGCTGGATTACCGGGACCGCTACCGCGCCGATCTCTCGCGGCACGTGCTGATGCTGGAGTCCGACGCGGGCGTCTTCGCGCCGGTGGGCTTTGGCCTGAGCGCCAACGAGACCGCCCGCGCGCAGGTGACCGCGATCGCGGCGCTCCTCGTGCCCATCAACGCCACGCACGTCGCGGCGTCAGGCGGCGGAGCCGACATCGGCCCGAGCGTCACGGCCGGCCGGATTCCCGCGATGTCACTCGACGTGGACGGCGCGAAGTACTTCCTGCTCCACCACACCGACGCCGACACCGTGGACAAGATCGACCCGGCGGATCTGGCCAAGTGCGCCGGCGCGATGGCAGCGATGGCGTACGTGGTGGCGGATATGCCTCAGCGACTCGGCGAAACGACGGGAACGAGGTAGGGTTGCGGATTGCGGGTTGCGCATGGCGGCTGGCGGATTGCGGTTGAATGCTTTCAACCATCTACCATCAACCAACAACCGTTCCTCGGCATTCCCCGAACCCGATCCTCGCCCACCCTTCCTTCTCGCACCATCCGCGGAAGTTCACCTCGTCGCCGTCCTCGAGGAACGCGCGCGTTTCTCCGGTGGGCAACGTGATCGGCTGCGTGCCGCGCCAGGCGAGCTCGAGGAAGCACCCGCGCGATTCGCGTGTCGGGCCCGAGACGGTGCCCGTGCCGAGCAGATCGCCGGGGCGCAGGTTGCAGCCGCCGCTCGTGTGGTGCGCGACGAGCTGGGCGGGAGTCCAGTAGAGCTGCCGGAGGTTGTTCCTCGACAGCACGAACGGCGCGATTCGCGCGGCGCGCATCGCCTCGGTCGAGAGCGACACCTCGAGCCGGACGTCGAACGCGCCCCGCTCGCGCCCGCGCGGGTCGTCGAGATATGGCAGCGGGTCCGGATCGCCGTCGGGTCGGATGAACGCCGGCGCGCGGAACGGCTCGAGCGCGTCGAGCGTGACGACCCACGGCGAGATCGTCGTCGCGAAGTTCTTCGCGAGAAACGGCCCCAGCGGCTGGTACTCCCACGCCTGGATGTCGCGCGCGGACCAGTCGTTCAGCAGGCACGCGCCGAAGAGGTAGTCCTCGGCGGCAGTGGTCGGAATCGGCGTGCCGAGGGTGTTGCCGGCACCGATGAAGAACCCCATCTCGAGCTCGTAGTCCAGGCGACGCGAGGGACGAAACACCGGCTCGGCCGCCGACTCCGGCTTCGACTGCCCTGAGGGACGCTTCACCGGCGTGCCGCTCTTCACGATCGACGAGGAGCGGCCGTGATAGCCGATCGGCACGTACTTGTAGTTGGGCAGCAGCGGCTCGTCGGGACGGAACATGCTCCCGACGTTGGTGGCGTGGAAGATCGACGCGTAGAAGTCCGTGTAGTCACCGACCGCCGCCGGCAGCTCCATCACCGCCTCGACAACCGGCGCCAGGCACGGCTCGACGCCCTTCTGATACGAGCGCCGCTTGTCTTCGCGCAGCAGCTCGCTGATCCGGCGTCGGAGCTGGGACCTGGCGGCCGCGCCGAGCGCCATCAGCCGGTTCAGCGACGCATCCGTGCACGCCTCGCCAGCCGCCGCCAGGTCGCCGTCGAAGAATCCCGCTCGATGGCACAGACGCAGATCCAGGATCTGATCGCCGATGGCGACGCCGACGCGCGGCGGCTCCGGCGTCAGCGCCCGGCGGAAGACGCCAAAGGGCAGGTTCTGGATAGGAAAATCGGCGCCGGGCTGATTCGCCGCGTCAACCCAGCTGCGAAGCTGCGGGTCGTGCGACTCGTTGATCGCGGGCATGGCGGAGCGGGACCATCTTACCCACGAACCGCCGGGGCGCAATCATCGTCGCGAAGTGGCGTGACCACGGCCGGCCTGAAGGCCGGCGCGACTCTGGGCTCTCGGCTTTGGGCTTTGGGACAAGCGCAGTACCCAGAGCCCAGAGCCCAGAGCCCAGAGCCCCTCCTACGACAACCAGGAGTGGTAGTAGTCCCCGTCCTCGACGCCCATCGCTTCACGGCTGACGTGAAACGGCTTGAACGTGTCGACCATCACCGCGAGCTCGTCGGTGCGCTTCGCGCCGAGTGACGCTTCCGTCCGGCCGGGATGCGGGCCGTGCGGGATGCCGTCTGGGTGCAGCGTCACCGAGCCGAACTCGATGCCCTTCCTGCTCATGAACTCGGAGCTCGCGTAGTAGATCACCTCGTCCGACATCACGTTCGAGTGGTTGTACGGCACCGGCACGGCGTTCGGATCAAAATCGAACGGCCGCGGGCAGAAGGAGCACACGACAAAGCCGTCGCCTTCGAACGTCTGGTGCACCGGCGGCGGCAGGTGGAACCGGCCCACGCGCGGCTCGAAGTCGTGGATGCTCAGCGCCCACGGATAGTAGAAGCCGTCCCACCCGACGAGATCGAACGGGTGATACACGAGGCTCATGTCGAAGAGCCGGTTCTCCTTCTTCACGACCAGCCGGAACGCGCCCTTCTCGTCGATCGTCGGCAGGTTCGCCGGGCGCCGGATGTCGCGCTCGGAATATGGCGCGTGCTCCGTGAGTTGCCCGTGATCGTTCCGGTAGCGCTTCGGCGTACGTACATACCCGGTGCTCTCGATGATCAGGAACTTCTTCGGCCCCGCGCCGAGCCGGTACCGGTGGACGATGCCTCGCGGGATCACGAGGTAGTCGCCGCTCTTGAACGCGAGCTCCCCCATCGGCGTCTCGAGCACGCCGTCGCCCTCGCTGACGAAGACGACCTCGTCGCCCTGCGCGTTTCGATAGAAGAAGTCGTCCTCGCGATCGGGCTGCGCGAAGAGCATCGCCACGTCGCTGTTGAAGAGCACCGGGTGGCGATCGAGCGTCAGGCTGCCGCCCGCCTTCATCCGGTGCGTGTGGAACAGCCGGTGCCGGAACTGCCGCTCCGGGTCGCCTTCCCACTTGATGTCGCCGAGCGTCTTCACCTCGCGCACCGGCGTCGGCTGGTGCAGGTGATAGAGGAGCGACGAGGGGCCCGTGAAGCCCTTGTTGCCGATCAGCTCCTCGGCGTACAGCGAGCCGTCCGACTTCCGGAAGACCGTGTGGCGCTTATGAGGAACGTCGCCGAGTTGGTGATAAATAGGCATCGTTGATTGTGTAGCGGGCAGCGGGCAGCTGACTGCCGGCAGCGCTGAGCGCCGCCTGCTGAAAGCCGACAGCTACAGATTTCCGCGCATTGCTTGTTCGCGTTCAATGGCCTCGAACAGCGCCTTGAAGTTGCCCTTCCCGAAGCCCTTGCTGCCCTTCCGCTGGATCAGCTCGAAGAACAGCGTCGGGCGGTCCTCCACAGGCCGCGTGAACAGCTGCAGGAGATACCCTTCGTCGTCTCGATCGACGAGGATCCCGAGCTTCTTGATCATGTCGATCGCCTCGTCGATCGCGCCAACCCGCGACGGCATCAGATCGTAATAGCTCGGCGGCACGGACAGGAAGTCGACGCCGTTGGCCCTCAACGCGGAGACCGTCTGCTCGATGTCCACGGTCTGCAGCGCGATGTGCTGCACGCCCGGACCGCGATAGTACTCCAGGTACTCGTCGATCTGGCTCTTGCGCCGGCCCGCCGCTGGCTCGTTGATCGGGAACTTCACCGACCCGCTGTCATCCGACATGACAATGCTCATCAACGCCGAGTATTCGGTGTTGATGTCCTTGTCGTCGAAGCTGATGAAGCGCTTGAACCCCAGGATGTTGGAGTACCAATCGGCCCAGTAGTCCATCTTCCCCAGCTCGACATTGCCGACGACGTGGTCGATGCGCAGGATGCCGACCTCTTTGCCCGGCACGTTGCGCTCGACGTAGCCGGGGAGGAACGGGCCGTTGTAGTCGTCCTGCGAGATGAACGAGTGGAGCGTCTCGCCGTAGGTGTGGATGGCCGCGCGGCGGACGCGGCCGTGCCGGTCGGCGACGTCGTGCGGCTCGATGGCGGGCGTGGCGCCCCGGCGCACCGCCTCTTCGAACGCGCGGTCCGCATCGTCCACCTGGAAGGCGATGTCGCGGACGCCGTCGCCGTGAAGGCGTATGTGGTCGGCGGCGGCGTGATCGGGCGTCAGCGGCGTCGTGAAGACGAGCCGTGCGCGCCCCTGGCGCATCGCGTAGGACGTCAGCTCGCGGCTGCCCGTCTCGAGCCCTGTGTAGGCGAAGTTCGAGAACCCGAACGCCAGCCGGTAGAAAAAGGACGCCTGCCGGGCGTTGCCGACCCAGAACTCGATGTGATGAATCTGCCGCAGTTTCAGCGGGTTGTCCTGCATGGCATCAGCATAACTCCAATGCATGACTACGTTCCACTTTGCGCATGAATTGGGGTCGGGATGAATTTCATTTGTCGCCAGGTTGGGGTCGGGATGATTTTTCGTTTCTTGCACGCTCAACGGCCTGCAGTTTTTGAAATTCATCCCGACCCCAATACCATGGCGGTATGGCGTGGAGGCAGCGAACGGGCTCGACGATCTGTCCCGGGTGCGGGACGCTCGTCGGCGTAAACGACGACGTCTGTTACAACTGCGGGCGTCGCAATCCGGCGCTCTGGGGGTTTTCGCCGCTGCTGCGGAATCTCGGGCGGGACCTCGGAGTCACCAATATCATCACGGTCGCCTGCGTCGGCCTGTACCTCGCGACGCTGGTCGCGACGGCGGGCCATTCAAACGGCGCCTTCGGCCTGAGCCCCGACACACTGTCGCTCTTCCTGTTTGGCGCCAGCGGCGCCCTGCCCGTCTTCGAATACGGCCGATGGTGGACCGTGCTGTCGGCGGGCTGGCTGCATGCGGGCGTGATTCACATCGCGCTCAACATGTATTCGTTCCGGCAGCTGGGTCCCCCGACGGCCGACTTCTACGGGCCAGCGCGCACCGTGATCATCTTCGTGCTCGGCAGCGCCGCCGGTTTTCTCCTCAGTTCCCTGGCGGGACATTTCCTGTGGTGGATGCCATTCAGGGTCCTTCGAGGGGCGGACCTCACCGTCGGCGCGTCGGCAGGGATCTTTGCGCTCATCGGAGCGCTGGCGTACTACGGCCGGCGCACGGGCAGTTCGGCCGTGCGGACGTTCATCGCGAGCAACGCCGTGATCTGGATCCTCTGGGGCGTCCTGATGCCGGGCATCGACAACTACGCGCACGCCGGCGGGTTCCTCGGCGGGTACGCCGCCTCGCGCATCATGGATCCGCTCACGCGAGAGCGGGTGGATCACATGATCATCGCGCTCGCCTGTCTCGTGCTCAGCGCCATCGCCGTGGTCACGTCGTTCGTCGCGGGAGTCCCCACGCGCTAGCGCACGAGCGATCTTCCTGAAGTCTGACGTCCGACGCAGCTCCAAGAAGGCACCTGGATTCCGGGATTGAAGGATTTCGCTTCGGGGAACCTCCAAGGCTGAATCCCAACAATCCCAGAATCCAAGTGTCTGTTCCGCTCTGTCGACGGGCCCGCCACGAAGCTCTCGTCAGGGAGTAGAAAATCTCTCGAATCATTGCTCTGAGCGAACTTTCTGCCTCAGAATCTCGTCTTCCTATTGCACTAGATATTCTAAACGAGTAATCTCGATGCCATGGCCCGACGCAAACCGCCCGGCAGCTCGGGTGACATCCTCTCCGGTACGCTCGACATGCTGATCCTCCGCACGCTGCTCTTCGGCGCCGCCCACGGGCACACCATCGCGCACGCGATCGAGCACACGTCCGAGGACGTCCTGCAGGTCGAGCACGGGTCGCTCTACCCCGCGCTCTATCGCCTTGAGGACAAGGGCCTCGTCGCGGCCTTCTGGGGCACGTCCGAGAGCAATCGCCGCGCGAAGTACTACCGGCTGACGCCCGCGGGTCGCCGGTATCTCACGAGCGAACAGAGTCGCTGGGAGCACCTGGTGCGGGCCGTCGCGCGCGTCATGGGCCCGGCCACGGAGTAGCACGACTGAAGTCGTGCCCACGGAGCGGCACGACTGAAGTCGTGCC
Source organism: Acidobacteriota bacterium (assembly GCA_046735235.1). Taxonomy (GTDB): domain Bacteria; phylum Acidobacteriota; class Vicinamibacteria; order Vicinamibacterales; family JAENWD01; genus JAENWD01. Next base: position 21,619 of record JBKPSY010000032.1, read on the forward strand.
CCCCGTACCACGGAGCAACACGACTGCAATCCTGCCCCACGGGGTGGACGACATGCGACTGACACGCTTCTGGCGACGTAACCGGCGCGACGAGGAACTGCGCGAGGAGCTCGAGAGCCATCTGGCGCACGAGGCGGACGAGCGCCGCCGCTGCGGCCTGGACGACGAAGACGCTCGCGCCGCGGCTGCGCGAAAGCTTGGCAACACCACGCGCGTCCGCGAGGTGGTCTACGACGCGAGCTCCCTCGGATGGATCGAAGCGCTTGCCAAGGACCTGCGCTATGCCGCACGCACCCTTCGGCGCAGCCCGGGGTTCGCGCTGGCGGCCGTCGTCTCGCTCGCGCTGGGCATCGGCGCGAACACGGCGATCTTTCAACTGCTCGACGCCGTCCGGCTGCGCAGCCTCCCCGTCGCCAGGCCGGACGAACTGGCCGAGGTCCGGGTCCTCGGCGGCAATCGCGGCATGGGAATCTCGGCCGGGCCCCAGATCGACATGACGGCCCCGCTCTACGACGCGTTCGCGCGCGAGCAGGACGTCTTCTCGGGGGTCTTCGCCTGGTCGCCGGGCTACTTCCATGCGGGCACCGGCACCGCGCGCCAGTCGGTCCGGGGCATCGTCGTCACGGGCACGCTCTTTCCGGTGCTTGGCGTCTCGCCGCTGCGTGGCCGCCTGCTGACGTCGGATGACGACCGGCGAGGCTGCGCCGCCAGTGCCGTCGTGATCAGCCATGCGTACTGGGTCCGGCAATACGGCATGCGCGACGAGGCCGTCGGCTCGTCGATCGTGCTCGACGATCAGACCTTTCAGATCGTGGGCGTCACCCCGCCGGAGTTCTTCGGCCTCGAGGTCGGCCGGCAGTTCGACGTCGCGATCCCGGCGTGCGCGCAGGCGCTCTGGCACGAGAACGCGTTCGAGCAGCGCAACAACTGGTGGCTGATTACGGGAGGCCGGTTGAAGCCCGGGTGGACAGTGGAGCGCGCGGCCGTCCGCGTCGGAGCGTTGAGCGCGGGACTCTTCGCCGAATCGCTCCCATCCGGCTACGACCCGTCCACACTGAAGCGATGGGCCGCGCTCGAGCTCACGGCCGTTCCCGGCGGCTACGGCGTGAGCCAGTGGCGCGACGACTACGAGCGCTCGCTCTGGCTGCTGCTCGCGATCACGGGCCTGGTGCTGCTGCTCGCGTGCGCAAACCTCGCCAACCTGATGCTCGCCCGCGCCAGCGTCCGCGAGCGCGAGTTCGCGCTGCGCACGGCCATCGGCGCGTCGCGGGGCCGGCTCCTGTCGCAGGCGCTCGCCGAGAGCGCGCTCATCGCGCTCGCCGGCGCGCTCGGTGGCAGCCTCCTCGCATCGGCGCTCAGCGGGGCCGTCATCGCGTTTCTCAGCACCGAGGCACAGCCACTCATCCTCGATACCGGGATGGACTGGCGCGTGCTGATGTTCACAGCCGGCGTCGCAACGCTGACGTGCCTGCTCTGCGGTCTCGTCCCGGCCCTCCGATCGGCATCGGCCGAGCCGTCCACGGCGCTGAAGGCCGGCGGCCGCAGCATGACGGCGGCGGCCGGCTTCTCCTTCCAGCGCCTGCTCGTCGTCTTTCAGGTTGCGGTCTCGCTGGTGCTCGTCGTGGGCGCGCTGCTGTTCGTCCGCAGCTTCCGGAATCTGACCTCCGTCGATCCCGGCATGCGTCTGGAGCACCTGAACATCGCGATTGCCGGGTTCGGACGTCCTGGTCTGACGCCGGAGGCTGCGGAGCAAACGCGAATGACGCTGCTCGCGAGCGTGCAAGCCCTGCCC
>JBKPSY010000033.1:0-11461 GCA_046735235.1 Acidobacteriota bacterium
TCAACGCGGTGAAGTTCTGCTTGTCTTCGGGCCGGAAGGTATTCCCCGCGCCGACCTGGCCGGGATATTCCCAGTCCACGTCGAAGCCGTCGAGATCGTGGCGCCGCACGAAGTCCACTGCGCTCTGGACGAACCTCGCGCGGCTCGCATACGACAGCACCGCGTCGGAGAATCCGCCCGACCACGTCCAGCCGCCGACCGACACGAGGACCTTCAGGTGTGGATGCTCGCGCCTCAGGCTGGTCAGCGCGGCGAAGTTCTTCGCGTCGTTCTCGAAGCCCTCGACGACGACGCCGTTGCGGATGTTGGCGAAGGCGTAATTGACGTGCGTCAGCCGGTCCGCGTCGATCGTCGTCGGATCGATGACGCTGGTCTTCGAGAAGACATACGCGATGACGACCGGCTTGGTGGCCGCATCGGCTGGCGGCCGCGGCACGCCGGCCGACGCCGCGAGCAGATACCAGGTCGCGTGCGGCAGCCACTGCTCGCCCCAGCGCCAGTCGTTGTCGGCGCCCGTCACGGTGTAGGGCAGGTTGAACGCGATGCCGTCGCCGCTGAGGCCTGCCGTGATGCCGTTGACGATTCCACCGGGCGCGTTGCTGTACTCGGTGGACCCGAAGAAGCGATACGGCGGGTTGTTGCGGCCCGTGCCCTGCAGGAGACTGGCGTCGTAGGGGTTGAGGCCGAGGATCCAGTTCAGCTGATCGGCCGCGTACCGCTGCAGCGTCGCGGCGAAGGCATGGTCGCCGCTGAAGTGCCGCGCGGCGAGCCGCGCCGCGAACGCGAGCGACGCGAGGCGTGCGTCCTCGCCCTGCCACCACGGCGCCGTGTCCGCGTCGTGCGGATAGAAGAAGCGCGTGTCGCGCGCTCCGGTCTTCGTCTGCACGAGCTGACGCGCGTAGCCGAACGGGTTCGGCACCTCACCGGTGACGGCGACCTCCCACTCCAGCGACGACCGGACCGCGGCCAGCACCGCCGGCTTCGAGGCCTCGCCGGCGATCTCGAGATACGTCAGCAGGCTGACCACGGGAAGGCCCGCATCGGCGGCGTGGAAGAACGGCCGGTCCTTGTCGTCCGCGCGCCAGTAGTGACGCGGACCGGCGGCCAGCCGTTCGACGAGCGACTGCGCGCGTCGATCGGCCGCCGCACGATATTGCGGGTCGCCGGTCGCGCGGAACAACTCGGTCGCGGCCATGAGCGCGCAGTAGTCGTCCACGATGTTCTCGTGGCCGTCGTTGGTGAGCTCGGTGTTGTGCTCGGCGAGGTACGCCCAGGCGTCCTGCGCCGTCTTCAGATAGCTGGCGCCGAGCTCGCCCGGCACCTTCATTGCGGCCGCGCGTGCCAGCGCGGCAATCGCCAGTCCGCCACCGGCACGCAAGCTCGACTCGTACTCGCGCTCGTCGGGTCCCGGCGACGGCGGGTTGGGCTGTCCCGGCGTCGTAGGGCCGACCTTCGGTTCGGCCGGTGCTTTCGTCGAGTTGACCGCGAAGCTCTGAGGGTCTCTCGCAATCCGTCGATCCTCGGGGCGCTTGTCGCGTCCGGGCGCGGACACCGACCGGTAGAACGACCCGTTGGGCGCTTTCACGCGCACCAGGTAATCCGCGCCCCACGCGCCCTCGTCCAGCAGGCGTCTCAGGTACTGCCGCGACACGGGATCCGCGCGGCGATCGAGCAGGTCGTGCGCCTCGAGGAGCGCCCACACCGTCAGCGGCACTTGCTGCGGGTTGAAGTACGTCGAGAACGACAGGTGCGAGAGGTGCTTGCCGTAGTCGCCGGTGGCGTCGTACCACCCGCCGTGCGCGTCGATGGTGCGCCCGGTCTGATCTTCGAACGGGAGCGCGCGGTCTGCCGCGTCGAGCGCGCCCGACGCCCGCTGCCCCTTGAAGTAGTAGATGACGTCGGACAGCGTGCGGTGCTCGAGCAGCGACCGCCCGATGACGAACGGTTCCGAGACGATGCCGTCGCCGCTGTCGTCGCATTCGAGATAGAACGTGCCCTCGCGGCGGACGTCCGAGAAGTCGATGGTCCAGTAGATCCAGTCGCCCCAGGACTTGACGGCGCCGGTGCGCTGCGGCACGAGCTCGGCGACCTGGTCGTCGCTCGTCTCCTCGCGCAATCGGCACGGCCCGATCTCGTCGTCTGTCTGCTCCTGGATGACCGCGCGCTTCGGGCCCCACGCGTCGTACCCAAGGTGGTTGGTGAGGATGACGGGCACGTCGCGCGGAGCGAGCGAGAGCGACGCCAGGGACGCGAGGAGCAGGGGAGTCAGGCGCATGCGCGTTACAACCGGAGGCGGAGGCCGCGCGTGCGCAGCCATCCCGCAAGACGGACCACGGCCCAGGCGAAGACGATCGCCCTCGCCGTGCCCCGGAGCAGATCGCCGCCGAGCTCGGCATAAGGGTTCTCGCCGCCAAACAGCGGCGCCGAAAGCGCGAACAAGGAACTGAGCAGCGGCGCGATCAGATAAATGAGCAGCGCCTGCTCGCCGGCGATCGTGACGGCCGGCGGCCATCGGCGCCATCCGGCCTGGTCGACCAACAACAGCAGGACGGCCCACACGATGGCCGTGAGACCGCCCGAAATCAGGCACCAGGCCGGCGTGGCCATGACCTTGCTGATCCAGAAGACATGGCTCGCGTCCTTGAACTGATGCAGCGCGACGCCCGCGCCGATCAGCGTCGCGCCGTACAGGACGCCCCGCAGCGACGCCCCGGGGAGCGCCATCCCTCCATTGCGCGCCTCAACGAACCACGCGATCAACACCGTTCCGGAGAGGACCAGCGCCCCCTGCGATCCCAGCACCTGGCCGACGTTCAGGACGCTCCGGCACGACACGAGCCAGGGCACGACGTCGGCCTGATCGAGAAAGAAGAGCCCGTAAAGAGCGGCCACCGCGGCAAACAGCCGCCCCGGCCGAGCGCCAATCAGCAGGAACAGGCTGGCGGCGACCAGATACGCCCAGCCGATCAGCCCGAGGATGCCCCACCAATGCGGCCGCATCTGGATCGCGCCCGTCGCGTCGGCGCTGCGATAGAGGAACGCGAGCGCCACGAGCGCGACGACGCCAAGCGCACGGGCGACGGCCCATCGGCGCGCGCCGTCAGTCGAGGCCGGCGTCTGCAAGACCAGGAACGCGGCCAGGGTCATCAGGACGTTCCACGCCTCGGGCGACAACACGCCAGCCACCGCGCCGTGCTCGGCGTTGACCATGAAGACCCCGAGCACGATCAGTGACAGGCTGCGGACGAGCACGTGCCGCCAGAGCACGGCCGGCGCGTCGCCGCGTGCGATGCGCACGCCAAGCGCCAGCGGAATCGACATCCCCGTGATGAACAGGAAGGCCGGGAAGACGGTGTCAGTGATCGTCATCCCGTCGTTGCGGGCCGGCGTGTGCAGCAGCCAGCCCGGAGTGCCCTCGACGCCGGCCATCTCGTTGACGAAGAGCATCAACAGGACATCGAGGCCGCGCAAGACGTCGATCGACAGCAGGCGCGACGTGCAAACGGCGAGGGGAGCGGCCGGAGCCGCCTTGGGCGCCTCGGCGAGGGTCGGGGCCGTCATCGAAGAACCGGTGGCCGCTAGCCTATCCCACCTTTCGTGGCGGTGCGGAAACCTTGGACGACACCCGGACGTATGGCCTGATATGCCCTGGACTGGTTTCACGCTCGCCGTCCGCCGCCTGCTCAAGGCGCCGCTCTTCACGACAGTCACGCTGGTCACGCTGGCGGTAGGCATAGGCGCAAACGCGGCGATTTTCAGCGTCATCTACGGCGTGCTCCTGAAGCCGCTGCCGTTTGCCGAGCCGGACCGGCTCGTCAGCATCTGGCACACCGCGCCCGGCATGGGCATCCCGCAGCTGAACGACAGCCCGTCCACCTACTTCATCTACCGGGAGCAGGGCCGCGTCTTCCAGGACATCGGCCTCTGGAATACCGGCTCGGTGTCGATCACCGGCCGCGGCGAGCCGCAGCGCATCCGGACGCTCTATGTGACCGACGGCTTCCTGCCCGTGCTCGGCGTGGCGCCGGTGGCGGGCCGCGTTTTCACGCGGGCCGACGATGTGCCGAGCGCGCCCGACACGGTGATGCTGACGTGGGGCTACTGGCAACGAAAGTTCGGCGGCAGCCCGGTCGTCGGACAGACGCTGACGGTGTCGGGCAAGCCGGCGGAGATCATCGGCGTGTTGCCGCAGTCGTTTTCGTTCCTGCGGACGGATCCGGAGATCCTCATGCCGCAGCAGTTCGATCGGACGAAGACCTTCGTCGGCAATTTCAGCTACCAGGCCGTCGCGCGACTGAAGCCCGGCATGACGGTCGATCAGGCCAACGCCGACGTCGCCCGGATGCTGCCACTCATCCCCGAGGCGTTCCCGCTCCCGCCAGGGTTCACTCGCGCGCAGTATGACGGACTGAAGCTCGGCCCGAAGGTGCAGCCGCTGTCGGACGACATCATCGGCGACGTGAGCCGCCTGCTCTGGATCGTGTTCGGCACGGTCGGCATGGTGCTTCTCATCGCGTGCGCGAACGTCGCGAATCTTTGCCTGGTCCGCGCCGAGACGCGACAGCAGGAGTTTGCGGTGCGGACGGCACTCGGCGCCAGCCGTAAACAGATTGCCGGTACGCTGCTCTCGGAGAGCCTTCTGCTGGCGCTCGCCGGCGGGGCGCTCGGCATTCTGCTGGCGCGCGGCGGCATCGCGCTGCTCGTCTGGCTGGCGCCCGACGGCCTGCCGCGCCTCGACGAGATCGCCATCAACGGCGTCGTGCTCCTCTTCACGCTCGGCGTGTCGATCGTCGCGGGCCTGCTCTTCGGGATCATCCCGGTGCTGCGCTTCGGCGAGCCGAGCGTCGCGGCGCTCAAGGAAGGCGGCCGGTCTTCGAGCGAAGGGCCGACACGCCATCGCGCGCGCAACGTCCTCGTCGTCGCCGAGATCGCCCTGGCGCTCGTGCTGCTCGTGGTCTCGGGCCTGATGGTCCGAAGCTTCCAGGCGCTGCGCGCCGTCAACCCGGGCTTCACGAACCCGGAGGATCTCCAGACGTTCCGCATCGCCGTGCCTGAAGCGCTCGTCGCCGACACCGACCAGGCCATTCGCATGCACCAGCAAATCGCCGAGGCCGTGGCTCGCGTGCCCGGCGTCCACTCCGTCGGCCTCACGTCCTCGCTGACGATGGATGGGTACGACAGCAACGACCCGATCTTCGCCGAGGGCATCACGCCCGACGGCGGCGCCGTGCCGCCGCTCCGCCGGTTCAAGTGGATTGGGCCGCGCTACATCGAGACGATGGGGAATCGCGTGGTCGCCGGGCGGACGCTGACCTTCGCCGACGCCTACGAACGCCACGCGGTCGTGCTCGTCTCGGAAGCGCTGGCGCGGGAGTTCTACGGGTCGCCGACGGCCGCGCTCGGCCGTCGCATTCGCAATTCGCCCAGCAACCCCTGGCGCGAAATCGTCGGGGTCGTCGGCGACGAGCGCGACAACGGGGTGGCGAGTCCGGTAACGCCGATGGTCTACTGGCCCCTCATCATGAACGACTTCTGGGATCAGAAGGTCTTCACCCAGCGCACGCTGGCCTACGCGATTCGATCCGATCGGATGCAGTCGCCGACGTTCATGCACGAGCTGCAGGAGGCGGTGTGGTCGGTGAACCGCAACCTGCCGATCGCCAATGCCAGGTCGATGGCGTCGATTCGCGCCGAGTCGATGGCGCAGACCTCGTTCGCGCTGACCATGCTGGCGATTGCGGCGTCCGTGGCGCTGCTGCTCGGCGTCGTCGGCATCTACGGCGTGATCGCGTACATCGCCGCGCAGCGGACGCGCGAGATCGGCGTGCGGATGGCGCTGGGCGCGCAGGCGGCCGACGTGCGGCGGCTGTTTCTCGGGCATGGCGTCAAGCTCGTGGCCGTCGGGGTTGTCCTGGGTGTGGCGGCGTCCTACGCGCTGACGCGGCTGATGGCCGCGCTGCTGTTCGGCGTGGGCCCGACCGATCCGGCCACGTATGGCGTCGTCTCGGCGACGCTTGCCCTGGTGGCGCTCGTCGCGACGTACCTGCCTGCGCGGCGGGCGTCGAGGCTCGACCCCGTTGTGGCGCTGCGCACAGACGCCTGAGGGCTGACCGGCGGATGGGCCGATCGGCGGGGCTCAAGCCCCGCCCTACTGTCCCACCCATGCAGCAGTAGGCCGGGGCTTCAGCCCCGGCGGCACCTTTTTTTGATCGCCTGTCGATTTCATGGGTCCCCCCGCGTCAATGAGACGGAGGACAATCACCCATGAAGTACATCCTGCTGATCTACGGCGACGAGCGTGGCTGGGCAGAGCTCTCGAAGGCCCAGATGGAGCAGATCTACGCCGATCACCGGGCCTATGGCGCGGCCATGCAGGCCGCCGGCGTGATCCGCGGCGGGTCAGAGCTGAAGCCGGTGTCGACCGCCACCAGCGTGAAGTTCACCAAGGGCAAGCCACGGACCGTCGACGGCCCGTTCGCCGAGACGCGCGAGCAGCTCGCCGGCTTCTACATGATCGACGTGCCGAACCTTGAAGAGGCGCTCTCGTGGGCCGAGCGGATGCCCGGGATGAACGAAGGCACCGTCGAGGTCCGCCCGCTCACCCCGCACGACTGACTCGCGATGCTGCCTGGCCGCATCGTCGACGAGATCGTCCGGACCGGCGGGCGGCGAGTGCTCGCCGCCCTCATCCGCCTGACGGGCGACTTCGACGCGGCCGAGGATGCGCTGCAGGAGGCGCTGACGCGAGCGCTCGTCGTCTGGGCGCGCGACGGCATGCCGTTGAGCCCCGGCGCGTGGCTGAACACCGTTGCGCGCCGGGTCGCGCTCGATCGCATCCGCCGCGATCGGCTCGTGCCGCTCGAGACCGACATCGAAGCGCCGCCCTTCGAGCTCGACGATCCGCCGCCTATCGAGGACGACCGGCTCCGGCTCCTCTTCACGTGCTGCCATCCGGCCATCGCGGCAGACGCCCGCACGGCGCTCGCGCTTCGCACCTTGGGTGGCCTGACGACGCGTGAGATCGCGCGCGCGTTCGTCGAGCCCGAAGCGACCACCGCACAGCGCCTCGTGCGCGCCAAACGGAAAATCCGCGAGGCGGGCATTCCCTACGAGGTGCCGCCGCGCGAGAAGCTGCCCGAACGCGTCGAGGCGGTGCTCGGTGTCCTGTACCTGATCTTCAATGAAGGCTACGCGTCCACCGAGAGCGAGTCGCTGCTCCGACCCGACCTGATGCTCGAGGCGATTCGCCTCGCGCGTCTGACGACCGAGCTGCTGCCTGATCGGGCCGAGCCTCACGGATTGCTCGCGCTGATGCTGCTCATCGACGCGCGTCGCTCGGCGCGCCTCACGGAGGAGGGCGACCTCGTGCCGCTCGACGAGCAGGATCGATCGCGCTGGAACCGGGAACAGATCGCGGACGGCGAGCGAGTGCTCGATCGCGCGCTCGCCATGCGCGCGCCGGGGCCGTATCAGACGCAGGCGGCCATCGCGGCGCTGCACTCGACGGCGCGCATGGCCGCGGACACCGACTGGCGCCAGATCGCGGCCCTGTACGACGTTCTGCTCGTCCAGATGCCGACGCCGGTCGTCGAGTTGAACGCGGCGCTCGCGCGGGGAATGACGGATGGTCCAGCCGCCACGCTCGAACGCATCTGCGCCATCGAGGAGAGCGGTGTCCTCGCCGGCTACCACCCCCTCGCCGCGGCGAAAGCCGATGTCTCGAGGCGCCTGGGACGACGCGAGGAAGCCGCGGAGTCGTATCGCGCGGCGCTGGCGCTCGTCACGAATGCCGCCGAGCGAAGATTCCTGCAGCGCAGGCTGGACGAAGTGCAGAACTCGTAGGGCGAGGGGCTGTAGGCCGGGGCTTCAGCCCCGGCGCCGCGGCAGAGGGACAGCAGGCCGGCCCTTCAGGGCCGGCGGCACCTGCCTTGCTCCAACCGCCGCATGCGTCCGCCTCGCGTCCGCGGCTTCGAATACCGTGGCACCTATGCGTATTCGTTGACGCTCTGCACGTTCCAGCGGGCGTCTCACTTCACTGCCGCGTCCGCAATCGATCTGGTGCGGTTTGAAATCCTTGCCACTGCGGCTCAATACGCGTTCGACGTTTGTGCGTACTGCTTCATGCCCGACCACCTCCATCTCCTGGTGCAAGGGACGACGGCAGATGCGAGACCGACGCCGTTCATCGCGATGGCGAAACAACGCAGCGGCTATTACTTCTCCAGGGGAACGGGCGCCCGGCTCTGGCAGGAGGGCTACTTCGAGCGTGCGATTCGAAGCGACGAAGATCTGGCTGCCGTGGCGCTGTATATCCAAGGCAATCCGCTGAGGGCGGGTTTGGTGTCGCGAGTCGCGGATTGGCCGCACACCGGCGGCAGATTGTTGGAGAGAAGCCGACAGTAGGCCGGCCGGCGGGGCTGAAGCCCCGCCCTACGTACGAACTATTCCGCCCGCAAGGCGGTCAACGGATCGACCGCCGCCGCGCGGCGCGCCGGCACCCAGCACGCGGCGAGCGCGACCACGACGAGCACCAGAACGATCGCCGCGAACGTGATCGGATCGTTCGAGCCCACGCCGACGAGCAGCCCGGCCAGCAGGCGCGACGTCGCAAGCGCGCCGACCACCCCAATGGCGACTCCGGCGAGTGTGAGTCGCAGTCCGTCACTCAAGACGAGGCGCACGACCTCGCCGGGCCTGGCGCCGAGCGCGATGCGGATTCCCAGTTCGCGCCGCCGCTGGCTGACGGCGTAGGCGATGACGCCGTAGATGCCGAGCGCCGCCAGCAGGAGCGCGGCGACGCCGAAGAGGCCGACCAGGACCATCACGAAGCGGCGCGTCGCGTTGCGCGCCGCGAGGACCTCGTCGAACCCGCGAATCGCGTAGACCGGAAGATCGGCGTCGATCGCGCGCACGTCGCGCCGCAGCAGCTCGCCCGCGTTCACGCCGGCCGACGGCTTCATCGTCACCGCCAGGCTCAGGCTCGAGATCTGCCAGATCGATCCGTACATCTGCGGCGGCGCCGGCTTGTCGAGGCCGTCGGTCCGCATGTCGCCGATGACGCCGACCACCGTGATCCACGGCGCCGGGCCGGCGTTGGCTGGCGCCGGTCCGCGCCGCACCTGCTGGACGCGCTTGCCGATCGGGTCCTCGCCGGGCCAGTACGTACGCGCCATCGCCTGGTTGATCACGATTGCACGGGGGTGCGTCTCGTCGTCGCGCTCGTCGAGCAGCCGACCGCGCACGAGAGGGACGCCGAGCGTCGTGAAGTAGTCGCCGCCCACGAACCAGGCGCGCGCCGTCCCGACCTCGGTCGAGTCCTGCGGCCAGCCCTCGACGGTGAAGCTGCTGAGCCCCGCTGACGAGAGCGGGAGCCCCGTCGCGATACCGACCTGTCCGACGTCGGCGCGGAGGCGGTTCAGCAGGTTACGGCAGAAGAGCGCGCGGGCGCCCTGGGTGAAGTACGGACCAGTGGACGGGTCGTTCGGCTGCGGCAGCCAGATCCTCGCCACCGTGACGCCGCGGGAATTGAAGCCGGGATTCACCTGCTGCAACGCCCAGAAGCTGCGGACGAGCAGTGCGCCGCCGACGAGCAGGACGACGGCAATCGCAAACTCGGCGACGATGAGCACGCGACGAGCACGTGTCCGCTCGCGCGAGCCGCTGGCGCGTCCGCTGCCGACCAGCGCCGTCTGTATGGCGCTGCGCGCGGCGTGCACGGCTGGCGCAAGGCCGAACAGCAGCCCCGTGAGCAGCGACGCGCCGGCGCTGAACAGCACGACCGTCCAGTTGAGGCCGACCTCGGTGCGCCGGGGCAGCGTGGACGGGGCGAGCTGCAGCACCAGGTCGAGCAGCCACAGCGTGAGCAGCCATCCGAGTGCCCCGCCGGCGAGCGCAAGGAGCAGGCTCTCGACGAGCTGCTCCCGGACGATCCGCGCCGGGCTGGCGCCGAGCGCGCGGCGGACGGCGACATCCCGTTCCCGCGCGGCCGCACGCGCGAGCTGCAGGTTCGCGATGTTGGCACAGCCGATGAGCAGCACGAGCACGACCGCGGCCATCACGATGAGCAGCGACGATCGGGCAGACGCGATCAGGTCCTGCTTCAGCGCGTCGACTGTCGGCACCCATCCCATGCGCGCCGGGTAGTCCGTCGGGTAGAGCTGGCGGAGGCCTGCGCCGAACGCGTCCATGCGCCCGCGCGCTTCATCGAGGCTGAGGCCGGGCTTCAGCAGGCCGATGGCGGCGGGAAGGAATCGCGCGGAGTGCGTCGGCGGCGGCAGCGGCGACGCGATCCATCCGCACGGCGCCCAGACCTCGGTCTCGGTTTCGAGGGTCACGCTCGGATGACGGAATGCCGGCTCGGTGACGCCGATGATGGTGTAGGGGTCGTTGTCGATCCGCAGCGTCTTGCCGAGCACGGCGCGGTCGGCGCCGAACGCGCGCCGCCAGAGGCCGTCGCTGATCACGACGACGGGCGAGATACCGGGAGTGTAGTCCTGCGGGCCGAAGAGGCGGCCGATCTGCGGCCGCGCTCCAAGCAGCTGAAAGTAGGTCGGGCTCGCGAGCACGGTTTCGACGCGCTGCGGCTCGGACCCGCCAGTCAGGTTCGCCGTGATCGTCCAGATCCCCACCACGTCGTCGAACAGGCCGGAGCGATCGCGGTAGTCCATCAGCTCCGATGCCGAGAGCCCCGCGTCCGGAAGGTTGATGCGCTGGAGGTTCGAGCCGATGCGGACGAGCCGATCGGCGTGCGGGTAGGGCAGCGGCCGGAGGACGACGGCTTCGACGACCGTGAATATCGCCGACGTGGCGGCGATGCCGATTGCGAGCGTGAGCAGCGCCACCAGCGTGAAGCCGGGCGCCAGGCGCAGCCGGCGGATTGCCATCCGGACATCGCGGAGCTCGAACATCGCCACCTCCGAGTCAGTCCGCGACGTGCCAGCCTCGTGCCAGCCCAGGCGAACCGCGCTCGTGCACGAATTCCAATGATTTCTCAGGGAAATTGCGATTGGGGTGTCCGCCCATGGGACGCCGCGCGTCCGCTATCGCACTGCTCAGGGTCGACCGGCGTTGGGCGTCACGCTGAATCGTGGCCCTCAAAAGAATCCACAGATGCCATAGATGACACAGATTGTTTGCGGATCACGCAGCGATCGAGTCCCTGGTCTGAGAGTGTGATCACATTTCAAGAAGACACCTGGATTCCGGGATTCAAACGATTCACCAGAGCGAGCGAATCTGCACAACCTGCGGATTCTCTGGTCCTCGGGGCGACGGCAGCGCGACACTAACGTGACACGTCCGTCACCGGACGCGGGAAGGCCCTCTGGGCCCGGGCCTCGGCGTCCCGTCGCAACGGTCCGAGCGAGAGCCACCGTATGAGCCAGATGCCCGGCGAAAACGCCGACCAGTACAGTCTGAACTTGCGCCTGGCCTGGGCGTCGGTCGCTGTCGCCCGGGTTTC
>JBKPSY010000034.1:0-8698 GCA_046735235.1 Acidobacteriota bacterium
GTCGTAGACGGGCGCGGACGGGTTGCGAAGGCGGTGATAGAAGTAGACGTGATCCGTCGGCAGCGTGTGGTCTGGCGGATTCAGGTTGCCGAGCGGGACCACGAATTCGATCGCGGCGACGTCAATCGGCGACTGGGAGAAGACGAGCGTCGGCGCGAGCGCGGGCTCCTGGGCCGGTTGCGTGGGCCCCGCGGGGTTCGCCGTCCCGCTACTCCCGCCGCATCCCGCCAGGACGCCCAGCGACGCCAGCGCCGCCTGGCAGAGCCGCCTCCTGAGTGCCCGCATCGTACAGGTCATCGGCATCTCGCCGCGCGGGCGACAGCGACCGGGCGGGTGATGCATGACGCCGTCGGTGAGTTGCCGCAGAGGCGGTTTCAGGCACAGCTCTTGCTAAATCCATGTGCAGGAGGACCGATGACTCTTCACGCTTCACGGCACAGCCGGATCGCCCTGGTCGCCGCGACGTTCATGCTCGCGGGCACCACGCTTGTGGCGCAGCCGCAGGGACGCGTCCGCTTCGACGATCTCGATCTGAATCGCGACGGCGTGATCACGCGCGAGGAGTGGCGCGGCAGCGACCGCGACTTCCGCGCGTACGACCTGAACCACGACGGCGTCCTCTCGAGGAATGAGCTCTCGAGTGCAAGACGCCGCAACGGCCACACGGAGGATCAGACCACGGCGATCGCTCCGGCTCCACAAGAGCGCCCCACGTCGCGCGCGTTCGAGGCCGGCCGCCAACGCGGGCAGGAGGAAGGCCGTCAGGCCGGACAGGACGATCGCTACCGGCACCGGTGGGATCTGGACGGCCAGCAGGAGCTCGAGTCGGCGGACAGCGGCTATCGCAGCGACTTCGGGCCGCTCGAGGAATTCCAGGCCGGATATCGCGAAGCGTTCATGGCCGCGTATCGCGTGGCGTTCGGCGCCAATGCGCCGCCGCACGGCAATGCCTATCGCGCGGGGCAATCGCGCGGCCTGGCCGACGGACGCGAGGCGGGACGCGAAGACGCATCGCGCAATCACTGGGATCTCGAAGGGCAGCAGGAGCTGCTCCTTGCCGACGCCGGCTATAGCGGGGATCTCGGGTCACGCAGCGACTACCAGGAAGGCTATCGCGCGGGGTTCCGGCAGGGCTACAGCGACGGGTACGGCCGGCGCTGACAGACAGCTGGGCTTGCACACTGATCGCACCAGGTCTCTTGACCGGACGCTCGACGCCGCCGAGCATCCGGTCAGGAGGTCCCATGCACCGATCCCCTCTCGCTGTGGCGCTCCTGACCGCCGGGTTGGCGTGCGGGTGCGCAGGCCCGAAGTTCTACACCCTCGAGAACGGGAAGGAACACGAGACAGGTATCCCCATCTACCCCACGAAGATCTTTCTCGTGGTGTCTTACAACAACGCCAAGGATCATCCGGTCGAGGTCACGCTCGTCCGCATTCCCGATCGGACGCAAGAGCCCATCTACGCCCGCGAGCTGCGCGGCTGGGGCAGCGGAGAACTGTCGATCGACTTCGAAGGCGGCGTGCTGAAGTCGGTGGGTGGCAAGTCGGACTCGCAGGCGGCAGACACCGTGAACGCGCTCGGCTCACTGGTCAGCGCGGCGGCCGATCTCGAGAAGGCGCTGCACGCGCAGGGACCCGAAGGCCAGCCGGCCTTTCGGCTTTACGAAGTCGTCATGGACCGGACTGGCACGCGCCTGGTGGAGATCAAGCCTTGAGCCGCGCCATCGTGTGATCGACATTCATGGTCCAGATTTCCCATCGCCCGGTGCGATCGCTCTGGAACGCGAGACGCCGTCCGTCGGAAAACCACACAGGCAGCTCCCGACGATTGGGACTTGACATTGTACTAGTGTACTAGTACATTAAGACTCATGGGCCTCGTGCTGGCCATCGATCCCGGGGATCCGACGCCGATTTACGCCCAGCTCGAACGAGCGCTGCGGGCCGCCATTGCATCCGGCCACCTGCGTCCCGGCGACCAGCTTCCCACCGTTCGCGAGCTGGCGGTGGAGCTGAAGGTGAACGCCAACACCGTCGCCCGCGTCTACGTGGCGCTCGAGCGCGACGGCGCCCTCGAGACCCGTCGGGGGGTCGGCACGTTCGTCAGCACCACACCGCCCAAACCCATTCCGCAGCGCGAACGCGAGCGGCGGCTGCGCTCGTTCGCCACCCGCGTCCTGGCCGATGCCGACGCGCAGGGCTTCTCTCTCGAAGACGTGCTGGGCGCGTTGGGCGCCAGGCGAACAGGAGGCAGTAAATGAACCCCGCAATCATCGGCGGTCGCTCCGAGATGCAGTCGATCGGGCGCGTCAACGTGGTCGCCGTGTTGGTGCTCTTCATCGCGGTCGCGATCGGCGTCGCGGCCACGATCGCCACCAGCAATCCGATTCCCCTGCTCGTGATGGCGCCGGTCGGCCTCGTCCTGATGCTGTCGCCGCGCATCGCCCAGCAGTGGGAGCGCGCCGTGGTGCTGCGGCTCGGCAGGTTCACGGGTCTACAGGGGCCGGGACTCTTCTGGATCGTGCCTCTCATCGATCGGGTGACCGTGTGGATCGATCAACGCACGATCACGACGAGCTTCGCGGCGGAACAGACCCTCACCTCCGACACCGTGCCCGTGAACGTGGACGCCGTCCTGTTCTGGATGGTGCACGACGCGCAGAAGGCGGCGCTCGAGGTGCAGGACTACTCGCAGGCGGTGAGCTGGGCGGCGCAGACGGCGCTGCGCGACATCATCGGCCGGACGACGCTGACCGAGCTGCTGCGGGGCCGGGAGCGCATCGAGGCGGAGCTGCAGGCGCTCATCGATCAGCGCTCGAACCCCTGGGGCGTCACCGTGTCGTCGGTCGAGATGCGCGACGTCGTCATCCCCGGCGCGCTGCAGGACGCGATGTCGCGCGAGGCGCAGGCCGCCCGCGAGAAGGCGGCGCGCGTGATTCTTGGTCAGGCCGAGATGGAAATCGCGCATTCGTTCGAAGAGGCTGCCAAGTCGTATCAGAACAACCCGACCGCGCTTCATCTTCGGGCCATGAACATGCTCTACGAAGGCCTGAAGGAGAAAGGCGCCCTGATGCTCATCCCGAGCAGCGCCGTGGAGTCGATGGGCATGGGCGGAATGCTTGGCGCCGCCGCGCTGAACCAGGAGCGGCTGGTGAGCGAGCCGAAGGAACAGAGGAGCGACTCAAAGGAGTAGCGCGATGCCATCACCTACGACGACGGACCGTCAGACGCTGCGGCTCTGGCTGCTGCTCGCGATCGTCGGCGCGATTCTTTGCATCGTGGGCTGGGTCCGATGGTTTCACTGGGCCTCTCTGGCGGGCTGGTTCAACTGACGCCGCTCGCCGCCATGACGGCTTGACGCCCCGAAACCCAGCTGTCACGCTCTGAGGGCCTGCACGACCCTCGGAGGAGCGTCATGTTCGTCACTCGTGGTTTCCGTGTCCTCATTGCCGTATCGCTTGCGCTGGTGGTCGCGACGTGGTCGGCGCGCGCACCACATGCGCAGGCGACGCCGTTGACGATCAAGCAGCAGCTGCTGGCCGGCGGCACCCTGCCGCTCACCGTGCCAGCCGACCACACGCGACTCGCCGCCCTCCCGCGCCCGCACCTCGCCCCAGGGCGCATCATCGTCAAGACCGTGGACGGCGCGGTGTCGGCCACTCTGCAGTCGTTGGCAGCGCGCCTTGGCGCACGGAGCGTTTCGTCTCCCGCCAATGCGGACTTCTCCATCGTCACTCTACCGGCCGATGCCGACGTCGTGGCCGCGGCCGCCGCGCTCGCGGCGCAGCCGGGCATCGTCTACGCGACACCCGATCCAGTGGTAATCCTCGCTTACGTACCGAACGACCCGTTCTATTCATTTCAGTGGAACCTTCAGCGGATCGGCATGGAGCGGGCGTGGGATATCAACCCCGGGGCCAACGCCGAGATGATCGTCGCGGTCCTCGACTCGGGAATGGCATACCTCGATCAGGGCAAGTACCGCCAGGCACCCGATCTGGCGGGCGCCACGTTCGTCTCCCCGCATGACTTCATCTGGGACGACGACACGCCGGTGGATCTCGACGGCCATGGGACGCATGTCGCGGGCACGATCGGCGAGCGCACCGGAAATGGCGTCGGCGTCGCGGGCATCGCGTTCAACGTCGCGTTCATGCCGATCAAGGTCGTGGGCGGGCCGTGGGACGAAGCGATGGGCGCGCCGAACGTGGGCAGCGCGAGCCTGGTGGCGATCGCGATCCGCTACGCCGCTGATCATGGCGCCAAGATCATCAACCTCAGTCTCGGGTTCGACGAGGACGTCCCGCCGGTGAAGGACGCGATCCTTTACGCGATCGACAAGGGGACCTTCGTCGCTGCGGCAGCTGGCAACAGCGGTGATGCCGGCAGCCCGCCCTTCTACCCCGCGGCGTATGCGCCTTCCATAGAAGGTCTGGTCGCCGTCGGCGCCGTGGACTTCAACTTCAACCGCGCCTACTACTCGAACAGCAACGACTACGTGGAGATCGCGGCGCCTGGCGGCGACATCACGGCCGACGAGAACCACGACGGCTACGGCGACGGAATCCTGCAGCAGACCATCGACCAGCAGCTCGCGAGCGAAGGCGTCTTCGACCAGTTCGGGTATTTCTTCTTTCAGGGCACGTCGATGGCGACACCGCACGTCTGCGGGCTCGCGGCACTCCTGATGAACCAGGGCGTGACGGATCCGAAGGCTGTCGAGTGGGCCATCGAGCACTTCGCGACGGACGTCGGCGCGCCAGGCCGAGACAACGACACGGGCTTTGGCGTCATCAACCCGCGCAACACGCTTCGGGGACTTGGAGTGAGCCGATGACCCGGCCTGCAGCCGTCCTCGCATCAGCCGCTGGGTTGTGGCTCGCCAGCGCGTTACAGGTCACCGCGCAACAGGCGCCGACGATTTCGGCTGGCGCCGCCGCGCAGACCTCGATCGTCCGCACCACCGCCGCCCGCGTGGCCGTCTGGCGGCGCAGCCCGAGCCAGCTCGTCGCGACGCTCCCGATCGACGTCGATCTCGAAGCCATTGCCAAGGAAGGCCAGTGGTATCTGGTGCGACTGCCGGAGAAGTACGCGCTGCCAGGCCTCGAGACCGGCTACGTGTTCGAGGGGCGTGTCCGCCTCGTGTCAGGGCCGCCACCACCGAATCGCGCCCCGGCCACGTCGGGCGGCGAGTTTGCGGCAACGAAACCCGCCAGGCCGCCAGCCCCGTTCTTTCGCGTTCGCGGCTTCGGCTCGCTCGCCTACGAGTGGTTCCTCGCCAACGACAGCTTCAAGGCCGTGCTCGGCCAACGGGGCGGACTCTTCTACGGCGGCGGCGGGCAAGTGATCTTCGGTCACCTGTTCGCCGACGTCGGGTTCGAGCACTTCCGCAAGACGGGGCAGCGCGTGATCGTTTTCGACGGAGACGTCTTTCCGCTCGGCATCGCCGACACGATCACCATGGAGCCGCTCACGGTCTCCGGCGGCTATCGCTTCAGACCGAGCGGCAGGTCGGTGGCATATGCCGGCGGCGGCTACACGTCGCTGCGATTCAAGGAGACCGCCGACTTTGCGGATCCTGGCGAGAACACCGACGAGCGCTTCAACGGCTTCGTCGTTCTGGGCGGCGTCGAGTACGCCGTGCACAAGTGGGTCTTTGTCTCTGGTGAGGCGCGCTTCACCGGAATCCCGAACGCGATCGGCGCGCCGGGCGTCGCGGCGGAGTTCAACGAGACCAATCTCGGCGGGTTCAGCGCCGCGCTGAAGGTCTCGGTCGGGAATTAGGCAGACCGAAGGTCGGTACGGATGATTTTGCAGGCCTGAAGGCCTGCGCTACGGATGATTCCTGCGTCAGGACTGGCGGCGGTACCAATCGACCGTGCGGCGCAGCCCTTCTTCAAGGCCCACTTCAGGCTCGTAACCGAGCAACTCCTTCGCCTTGCCGATGTCGGCCAGCGAGTGGCGCACATCGCCAACGCGCGCCTCGGTATAGACCGGCGGCAACGACGTGCCGATCACGGCGCCTAACGTCGTCGCCAGCTCGTTGATTGAAATCTGCTGGCTGGTCGCGACGTTGATCACCTCTCCGGACGCCTGTGGCGCGGTCACCGCGCGCAGCACCCCGTCGACGATGTTGGACACGTAGGTGAAGTCGCGCGTCTGCTCGCCGTCGCCGACGATGGTCACGGGCTTCCCGGCCAGGAGCGCGGTTGCGAAGAGCGCGATCACGCCGGAGTACGGCGACGACGGATCCTGGCGCGGACCGAACACGTTGAAGTAGCGGATCGTCACCGTCTCGAGACCGTAGAGCGTGGTGAACATCTGCATGTACTGCTCGCCGATCAGCTTCTGCAGGGCGTATGGCGAAAGCGGCGCCGCGGGCATGTCCTCGCGCTTCGGCAACGTCGGCGCGTCGCCGTACGCCGACGATGACCCCGCGTAGACGATCCGCTTCACGCCGCTGTCGCGCGCGGCGAGCAAGAGCTGCAAGGTCGCGTCGACGTTGGCGCGGTGCGACGTCATCGGGTCCGCGACCGATCGGGGCACCGATGGAATCGCCGCCTGATGGAGCACGTAATCGACGCCCGCCACCGCCTGCCTGGCGACGTCAGGTTCAGCCAGGTCGCCCTCGATGAGCTCGACCGCGCTGGAGACCTCCTCGAGGTTTTCGCGCTTGCCGGTGATGAAGCTGTCGACGACCCGTACCGAGTCGCCACGCTCGACAAGCGCGGCGGCAAGGTGGGATCCGATGAAACCGGCGCCGCCGGTAACCAGATAGGAAGCCATCCGCTGAAATTCTACGGTGACTCTGGCAGGCCGCACAGCTCGTGGGTCTGCCATGCGAGAAGTGGTCATGTGCCTGGAGTCGCCAAGGGACCAGGAGGGTTGACCACTCAACGAGCGTGTAACGTGCCAGCGGGAAGGGTCGTGGGCGAAGCAGCAGAATTTCTTCGGTAATCGGTTACTTGATGCCAGCGGCAGCCCATCCGTTGAACTCATCCAATAGATAAGAAAAACGTTGACGGTAATACCAATCCACTACTAGCATCGGTGCCGTCTCGCACGTGAATCGCTTCCGGTGCCGATTCGATCGGTCAGGTGACCGACGCGCGGCGGCAACCGGCCGACGGCCTCCCCACCGCCGACCTGCTGCACCCTTCCCCCGCGCCTTCCTCGGCCCTCGATTCTTCAAGACGGCGAGACTCGAGGAGGCTGCGTCATGTCTCAGTCCGGCATCGTGCTTTTGCGCGGTCGGCCAGCCCTGACCGCGCTGCTCGTTGCGCTGGTCCTTGCGCTCCCGGGCACGGCAGTCGCTCAGGCCGTCTATGGCAGCATCGGCGGCACCGTCACCGACGAAAGCGGCGGCGTACTTCCTGGCGTCACGATCACAATCACCAGCACGGAGCGCAACACCGTCGATACGGCCGTCACCAACGAGTCCGGCTACTTCACCAAAGAGCGCATGCTGCCGGGCACGTACCAGGTCAAGGCCGAGCTCACCGGGTTCAAGTCCGCCGTCGTTCCGTCGCTGATCGTCAGCGTCGATACGCAGACGCCTCTCACGATCAAGCTCGCCGTCGGGCAACTCACCGAGTCGGTGGAGGTCACAGGCGGGTCGCCGCTGCTGCGCACCGACCGCGCCGACGTCGCCAGCTCGTTCGATCGCAAGCAGTTGACGGACTTGCCGGTCATCGATCGCAACTTCACCAAGTTCATCCTTCTCACCCCGGGGACTCAGCAGCTCGGCTGGCAGCACGCCGCCAGCGAGAACCCGCAGGGCTCGGTGCAGACGATGGTGAACGGCCAGCACTTCAGCGGCACGGGGTACCAGCTCGATGGCACCGAGAACCGCGATCCCATCCTTGGAATCATCGTCGTCAACCCGAACCTCGACGCGATAGGCGAGACGAAGATCACCTCGCAGAACTACGACGCAGAGTTCGGCCAGGCGATCGCGGGCGTCGTCTCGGTGCAGACCAAGTCGGGCTCCAACCAGTACCACGGCAGCCTCTTCGAGTTCTGGCAGGGCGACAACTTCGAGGCCCGGAACCCGTTCACACAGTTTCGGGCGGATCCCGTGACCGGAAAGTTCATCCCCGATACGAGCAGGAATCAGTACGGCGGGACGTTCGGCGGGAAGATCATCGAGGACAAGACGTTCTTCTTCGGCGCCTTCCAGGGCCAGCGGGCGAACCAGGGCGGATCGCAGCTGCTGACCGTGCCGACGGCCGCCGCGCGCAACGGCGACTTGAGCGCCTACGGCGTGAACATCTACGATCCGGCCGGCAACGCCGCGCCGAACAACAGGCCGCAGTTCGCGGGCAATGTCATCCCCACGGGCCGGCTGTCGCCGCAGGCACAGAACATTCTGAAGCTGATCCCGATGCCAAACGCGGCCGGCACCAACGGCGGCACGCGCAACAACTACGTCGCCAACGGCGTCGAGGCGTTCCATGCGGACCAGTACGACGTGCGCGTGGATCACCGGATTGACAGCAGCTCGAATCTGTTCGGCCGGTACAGCCTCGCCAACTTCCTGCGTGATGGCCCCACCGCGTTCGGCCAGGGCGGCGGCCACGAACTGGTCAGCCTTGGCGGCACGTCCGACGTGCGCAATCAGAGCCTCGCGCTCGGGTACGACAAGACGCTGTCGCCGACGCTGCTCGTGGACGTCCGCTTCGGATGGTTCAAGTAC
>JBKPSY010000035.1:0-14314 GCA_046735235.1 Acidobacteriota bacterium
ACCGAGACGTTCGCGCCATCGAAGGCTCCCACGCCGGCCACTGCGATCGGCGTCGTCGTGGGGACGCCGGCCTACATGTCGCCCGAGCAGGCCGAAGGCAGCTATGTCGACGCGCGCTCGGACGTGTTTTCTTTCGGCGCGGTCCTTTACGAGATGCTTTCGGGGCATCGCGCCTTCCAGGGGCACTCCACCCTGTCGATCATGGCGGCGGTGCTGCACCACCAACCGACGCCGCTCACGCAGGTTCGCGCCGGCATCCCGCCCGCGCTCGATGCCATCGTCACCCGCTGCCTCGAGAAGGACCCGGCCAAACGCTATTCGTCCGCGTCGGAACTGCACGCCGCGCTCGAGGAGTGCCGCGCGTCGCTCTCGTCGCCGGCACAAGCTCGAGCGGGACGCGTCACGCGCCCGGTCATTGTCGCCCTCATCGTCGTTGCCCTCCTGGCAGCAGGTACGGCCACATGGGTGTCGGTGCGCTCGTCGCGGGTGCGATGGTCGCGTCAGGTCGGGTTGCCGGAGATCGAATCGCTCGTCGCCCGCGATCAGCCCGATGCGGCCGCCCGCCTTCTTGCGCAGGTGCAGACCATCATCCCGGACGATCCGCAGCTCGCGCGGCTGACCAACGACGTGATGGACCCGATCGTCCTCGAGACGACACCTTCGGGAGTAGACATCGCCACGAAGAGCTACCTGAACCCGACGGGTGAGTGGCTGCCGCTCGGGACGACGCCGTTGAAGAGTCCGATGGCCCCGTTCGGATATCGACGCTGGCGGCTGTCGAAGGATGGCTACGACCCGCTCGAGATCGCGGCTGGCCGGCGGGTTGGTCTCGTCACGCTACTCCGACCGGCCGAGACGCCGGCCGGCATGGTGTACGTGCCTGGCGCGGCGTCGCCGTCGGATGAGGAGTCGGCGCCGCTGGCAGATTTCTGGCTGGATCGCTACGAGGTGACGAACCGGCAGTTCAAAGCTTTTATCGACGCTGGCGGTTACAGCAAGCGAACGTTCTGGACGCAGCCGTTCGTGAAGGACGGGCACGACATCTCATGGGAGGACGCCGTCGGTGGATTTCGCGATTCGACCGGCCGGCCCGGGCCCGCGGGATGGGAGCTCAGCTCGTATCTAGAGGGAACGGCAGACCAGCCGGTGGTCGGCGTCAGCTGGTACGAGGCCGCGGCCTATGCGGAGTATGTCGGCAAGAGCCTCCCGACGTACTGGCACTGGAACCATGCCGCCGCCCAGGGCATCTACTCCGACATCCTGCTCCTCAGCAACTTCAGCGCGAAAGGCTTGGCGCGCGTCGGCGAGTATCAGGGACTCGGCGCGTACGGCACGTTCGACATGGCCGGCAACGCCAAGGAGTGGTGCTTCAACAGCACGGGGTCTAAACGGTACATCCTCGGCGGCGCCTGGAACGAGCCGAGTTACATGTTCACGGACCGCGACGCGCAGGACCCCTTCGCGCGTCACCTCAACTACGGATTCCGCTGCGCGAAATACCCGACGGGGCTCCCGGGCGCGCTCACGGCGCCGGTGGAGCGCTCGCGGCGCGACTACTCGAAGGAGCGGCCCGCGAGCGACGAGGCGTTCAAGATCTACGAGAGCCTGTACGCCTACGATCGCACGCCGCTCAACGCCACCGTGGAAGCGCTGTCAGACGACTCGCCGTACTGGCGGCGGGAGAAGATCACCATCGACGCGGCCTACGGCAAGGAGCGTGTGCCCGCGTTTCTGTTCCTTCCTCGCAATGCGGCGCCGCCCTTCCAGACGGTGGTGTTCTTTCCGGCGGGTCAGGCGTTCACGACGCGATCGACCGCGTACCTCGAGACGCGCCAGGTGCAGTTCCTGATCCAGAGCGGCCGCGCCGTCCTGTACCCGGTCTATCGCGGGACTTTTGATCGGTGGATCGAGACTCGAGGCCTGCGCGAGAATCGCGATCAGAACATCATGGACGTGAAGGACTTCAGCCGGTCGGTCGATTACCTCGAGACCCGGCCGGACATCGACCGGACCCGGCTCGGCTACTACGGCATGAGCTCGGGCGCCAACATGGCCTCCCTCGTTCTTGCCAACGACCATCGCATCAAGGCCGCCGTGCTGGTGGGGGGAGGGCTGGCGACGCAGCCGGACCTCCCCGAAGTGGATCAGATCAACTTCGTCGCGCGGGTGACCACGCCGGTCCTGATGCTGAACGGGCGCTACGACTTCGTCGAGCCGGTCGAGACCTCACAGCAGCCGATGTTCGATCTGCTCGGGACGCCCGCAGCGGACAAGCGTCATGTCATCTTCGAGACCGGCCACGCCGTCGTGACCCAGGGGCCGATGATCAAGGAAGTCCTGGACTGGCTCGACAAATACCTCGGGCCGGTGCGGACGCGCGCGCAGTAACAGCAGATGGCGGAAGTTCCGCCCTACGATCGCGGGAGCCTGCCAGTCGCCGTCACGTAACCCAACACACTCATCAGCCCGACGATGACCGTCAGCCCCACCATGACGATCGTCCACGCGCGGCTCGGCCGGCGGTTCCACGCGACGACGAGGAACGAGAAGGCGAGCGTCTGCGGCAGCACTTCGAAGTACCCGAGAACCTGCTGGGAAATGGGGACCTTTGTGTAAATGAAGCCCTCGACCGAGGCCGGCGCAGGACCGGTGGGCGAGAGCACCGCGAGTCCCACCATCAGGCCCCAGAGGAGCAGCCAGCCGCGCGGCGCCGCGAGAAATACCTGGCGGAACGGGAACAGCGCCGCCGCGAAGATCAGGCCGCGGAACACCTGAAGGATTGGGCCCAGCGCCACGATGGGCGCATCGACCGGCCGCATGAAGCAGGAGAGCGCCTGGCTGAGGAACTGGCCGCGATAGTCCAGGAACATGTATGCGCCCAGCCCCGCGACGAAATACGTCACGATCTGGCAGGCCGTGACGCGCAGGGCGAATTGGCCAAATGAGGGGGAGTCGGACATTCGCGGAGTATAACGAGCCGCTCGTCTCGTGCGGGCCGTTGCTAAAATCGGCACGGAGCTTCACCCGAATGTCACACCGTCTGTCGACCCTGACGCTCGCCTGCGTCCTGGCCGTCAGCAGCGTTCCTGCCGCATCCGCACAATCTGCCGCGGGCGCGCAGCTGCTGCCAGGTATGGGCGGCTATTCGCATCCCATTCGGACCACGAGCCGCGAGGCGCAGGAGTATTTCGACCAGGGCCTCGCGCTGCTCTACAACTTCAACCACGCCGAGGCGGAGCGGTCGTTCCTGAAAGCCGCAGACCTGGATCCCGCGGCGCCCATGCCCTGGTGGGGCGTGGGTATCGCGCTCGGCCTCAACTACAACCGCGACGTCGCGAAGCTGGAAGGCGATCGCCTGAAGCGCGCGTACGACGCAGCGCACAAGGCCGTCGCACTCAGTCGGGGCGGCTCGCCCGTCGAGGCCGCGCTCGCCGACGCGCTCACGACGCGCTACTCGATGGACGCGGCGGCCGATCCGAATGCGCTCAACCAGCAGTACCGCGCGGCGATGGCCGACGTCCACCGTCGCTTCCCGGACGACCCGGAGGTCGCGACGATGTACGCGGACGCGTTGATGAACCTGCGCCCGTGGGAGTTATGGTCGCTCGAAGGCCAGCCGTCGCCCGACACGTTGGAGCTCGTCTCGCTGCTCGAGACCGTCCTCCGGAGGTACCCGAACCATCCAGGCGCGAACCACTACTACATCCACGCGGTCGAGGCATCGCCGACGCCCGAACGTGCGCTCGCCAGCGCGGCGCGTCTCGAGACCCTCGTACCAGGCGCCGGGCATCTCGTCCACATGCCGACGCACATCTACATGCACACTGGCGATCTCGACCGCATCGCGTCGCTCAATCAGAAAGCGGCCGACGCCGACGAGCACTACTTCTCGCTCGCGAATCCTGAGGGCGTGTATCCGTTCATGTACTACGCCCACAACCTCCACTTCGTCGTCGTGGGCCACCTGGCGACGGGCCGCTACGACGACTCGCGCGCGGCCGCGAAGAAGATGGCGGATCTGGCGGCGCCGCACGTGGCGGAAATGGCGCCGATGGCCGAGTGGGTCATCGCGCTCCCGACGCTGGTGAACGTGCGGTTCCAGAAGTGGGACACGATCCTCGCGGCGTCGAAGCCGCCTGAGTCACAGACGCTGGCACGTGCGTTCGACTCGTACGCGCGGGCGGTCGCGCTGCAGATGACTGGGAAGAAGCCGGAGGTCTCAGCGGCGGCAGCCGCGTTCGAGGCCGACCGCGCGAAGGTGAACGACGAGATGCTCGTCGTCTCGTTCAACTCAGGACCGACGGTGCTGGCCGTGCTGAGTGAGGTACTGAAGGCGCAACTGGCGCCCGATCTTGCGGCGGCGGAGCCACACTTCAAGGCAGCCATCGCTGGACAGGACGCGTTCCATTACGATGAACCCGCTCCGATTCCGTGGTCCGTTCGCGAGTTGTACGGCGCGGCGCTCCTCCAGGGCGGCCGGGCCGTCGAGGCCGAACAGGTCTTTCGCGCCGATCTGACAAGAAACGCACGAAGCGGCCGATCGCTGTTCGGCCTGATGACCAGCCTCGAGGCACAGGGCCGGAAAGACGAAGCCGCGCTCGTTCGGCAGGAGTATCAGAACGCGTGGCGACTCGCGACGGACCCGATGACGGTCGACGCGCTTCGCTGAGCTCATATCCCGAGGACCCATCGCATGCGACGAGCCGTGATTGCCTTCAGTGTTGTCGTTCTGACGTCTGCCGCGCTGATCGGTCAGGACGCGCACCCACGAATCTCCCTTTGGCCGAACGGTGCGCCTGGATCCGAGGCGCGTAGGAACGAGGCGGAGCAGGCGCAGGACTACTGGGTCAAGAACGTCCACGACCCGTCAATCACGGTCTACCTTCCGCCGCCCGAGAAGGCCACGGGCGCGGCCGTCGTCGTCGTGCCTGGCGGCGGCCATCGGCTGCTGGTGTTCAAGGCCGAGGGCCTCGAACCGGCGGAGTATCTCGCGAACCTTGGCGTCGCCGCCTTCGCGTTGAAATATCGCCTCGCGCGAGAAGAGGGCAGCACTTACTCGATCGAGAAGGAGGCAAAGGCCGACACGTATCGCGCGTTGCGGATGGTCCGCAGCCGCGCCGCCGAGTGGCACCTCGATCCGCATCGCATCGGCGTGATGGGGTTCTCGGCCGGCGGCGAATTGGTGGGGCTCGTGGCGTACGGCACCGGCGACGGGAACCCGGACGCGACCGATCCGATCGATCGCGTCAACGGCCGGCCCGACTTCACGATCTTCGTCTACCCCGGCCCGCTTGCCGTGCCGCCGACACTGCCTGCGACTGCACCGCCCGCATTCCTGACGGCGGCGTCAGACGACCCGTGCTGCGCCGTCCCGACGATCAAGCTGCTGCAGATGTATCGGGACGCGGGCGTGCCCGTCGAAGCGCACGTCCCCGCGAAAGGCGGCCACGGGTTCAATATGGGGCAACGGTCGAAGGCCAAGTCCGTGAACACATGGCCGGCGCGGCTTGCGGATTGGCTGAGCGACAGCGGGCTGTTGGCAGTGAAAACTGAAAAATGAAATCATTTCATTCCCTTCAGTCCGGCGTCTCCTTCATCGTCGGGAGCCCATGTTGCCGGCGCGACTCGGGTCCGTCGAACGTGATGCCGATCTTGTAGAGCTCGAACCGTCCGTCGGCGGCGCGTTCGGCGACCTTTCGCCGCAGCGCCTGCATCGCGCGCGCCGCGAGCGGTTTGAACCCGGCCGCTACCGCGACGTTCTGGTCCAGCACCTTCATCGAGTCGATGCCCGAGACGAGGGTCGCGATCGGCAGGCTCAGCGAGTAACTGATCGCGTCGGCCGGTCTGACAGACCGGGACGTCACCGAGCGCGCGTCGCCGCCGAGCGACTTCATCCCGATGGGCGCGATGCCCTGCCGGATCACTTCGGGCAGCACGCGCTGCTCGAAGCTCCTGAACTGCCCGTCGAAGCAGTTGAGGGGCATCTGCACGGCGTCGAACGGAAAGCCGTGCGACAGCATCTCGAGGTGCAGCCACGGATCCTTGTGACCCGTGAAGCCGACGTACCGGACCTTCCCCTGCTCCTTCGCCTTGCGCAACGCCTCGATTGCGCCGCCACGCGCGAAATAGCGGGATGGCTCGTTCTCGAACGACACCTCGTGGATCTGCCAGAGGTCGAGGTAGTCGGTCTTGAGCCGCCGCAGCGACTCCTCGAGCTGCCGCATCGCCACCTTGGCGTCGCGGCCATGCACGCAGACCTTCGTCATCAGGAAGACCTTGTCGCGGCGGTCCGCGACGGCCAGCCCCATGCGCCGCTCGCTCCGGCCGTCGTTGTAGTCCCAGGCGTTGTCGAGGAACGTGATCCCGCGGTCGATCGCGGTGTGAAGCAACCGCACGGCGTCGCGATCCGTCTTCGGTACGCCGACATGCCACCCGCCGAATCCGAGGATTGACACGAGCTCGCCGGACTTGCCGAACCGCCGCCTGGGAATTTCGAAGTCGTTCGACTTGGGCATCCGCGGATCTTAACCCCGGGCCCTTCCGGCCCGTTCCCCTGTCATAATCGCGCACTCATGCCGCAGCTGACGTTTCTGGGGGCCGCTCGCACGGTCACGGGCTCCAAGTATCTCGTCGAGATTGGATCGTCCCGTGTCCTCGTCGACTGCGGCCTCTTCCAGGGGCAGTACGAGCTGCGAAGGCGCAACTGGGACGAGCTGCCCGTGCGCGCCGACTCGATTGATGCCGTCGTGCTGACCCACGCGCACCTCGATCACGTCGGCTACCTGCCGCGGCTTGCGGCCCAGGGCTTTCGCGGCCGGGTGTTCTGCACGCCCGGCACGCAGGATCTGGCGCAGCTCGTCCTCGTCGATTCCGCGCACATTCAGGAAGAGGACGCGCGGGCCGCGAACCAGGGCCACTACTCGAAGCACGAACCTGCGGAGCCGCTTTACACCGTCATCGATGCATGGCGCGCGCTGTCGATGCTGCAGCCGGTCGGGTTCGACCGTCCGATGCCTGTCGTTCCCGGTGTCGAGATCAGTTTCGTGCCGATGGGACATCTGCTCGGCTCGGCGGCGATCCGCATGCGCTTCACCGGTGACGACCGCACGGTCGTCTTCGGCGGCGATCTCGGGCGCTACGGACGGCCCGTTCTCCAGGACCCGCAGCCCATCCCGGACGCGGACATACTGCTCTGCGAGTCGACATACGGCGACCGGCTGCATGAGCCGGACGACGGGGGAGCGCGGCTGGCGACGATCGTGAACGACGCGCACGCGCGAGGAGGCAAGCTCGTCATTCCCGCCTTCGCTATCGGACGCGTCGAGGAGGTGCTGTATTGGCTGAAGCGCCTCGAAGACGAGAAGCGGATCCCGGTCCAGCCCGTCTACCTGGACAGCCCGATGGCCATCGAGGCTCTGAAGTTCTATGCCCGCCGCGGCAACGAGCTGGACGCGTCGTTTCACGGGAATCGCAACGCGATCGTTGCGTTCCAGACGCAGAACTTCAGGACCGTGCCGTCGCCGCGGGATTCGGCCGACCTCGTCAACTCGACCAAGCCGGGCATCGTGATCGCCTCGAGCGGCATGGCCACCGGCGGTCGCGTCTTGAGGCACCTGGACCGCGTGCTGCCGGATTCGCGGCACACGATACTGTTCGTCGGGTACCAGGCCGCCGGGACGCGAGGCCGCTCACTGGTGGACGGCGCGCGGCAGGTGAAGATGCTTGGCCACCTGGTGGATGTCGCCGCACGGATCGAGAAGATAGACTCGATGTCGGCCCACGCGGATCAGGGCGAGATCCTGCGGTGGCTCGGCGCCTTCAGCCGTCCGCCCGGGCGGATGTTCGTCGTCCATGGCGAGCCGGTCGCGCAGGACGCGCTCAAGGCGAAGATTGGGCAGACGCTGGGCTGGGATGCCTGGTGCCCCGGCTATCGTGAGAGTGTTGAAATCTGATGACTACCGAGACCCGGACCGATCGGCCGTATCTCCTGGAGCGCGTCGGCGACGCCGCCATCGTGCAGATCTACGCCGACGGCTTCGAGCATCTGTCGCTGCGCGACAAGATCCTCTGCTGGCACCTCTCGCAGGCGGCTCTGGCCGGCCGCGACATCTATTACGACCAGCGGTACGCCCACAACCTGACGATCCGTCGCGTCCTCGAGGCCGTGCTGACGCATCCCGCCGGCACCGATCCCGCGGTGCTCGACGCGATCACCCACTACACGAAGCTGTTCTGGATCCATACCGGTCCGTTCAACAACCTGACCGCGCGAAAGTTCGTCCTGAGCTGCACGCCCGACGCATTTGCGGTTGCGGTCAAGAACGCGGTCGCCGCTGGAGCGTCACTCCCGCTCGAGGCCGGCCAGTCGATCGATGAACTGCTCGCGCGGCTGCACGGGCCGCTGTTCGACAGGGACTTCGAGCCGGTCGTCACGAACAAGTCGCCCGGGGCCGGCGCCGACATCCTCAAGTCGAGCAGCAACAACCTCTATGTCGGCCTGGAGATGGCGGACCTCGACGGATTCGAAGAGCGCTTCCCGCTGAACTCGCGCCTCGTGAAGACCGCCAGTGGCCTCGTCGAAGAGCCCTATCGCATCGGCGGCAAGTACTCCGACCACATCGCCCTCATCGTCGAGCACCTGGAGGCGGCCATCCCCCACGCCACCGAGGCGATGGCCGAGGCGCTACGCGCGCTCGTGACGTTCTACCGCAGCGGCCAGACCGCGGATCGCCGCGCATACGACATCGCGTGGGTGCGCGATCAGCACTCGACCGTGGACACGATGAACGGGTTCATCGAGGTGTACATGGACGCCCGCGGCGTCAAGGGCTCGTGGGAGGCGCTCGTCTACTACGTGCATCCCGAAAAGACGGCAGCTGCGCAGGCCATCGCCGAGCACGCGCAGTGGTTCGAGGATCGGATGCCCTGGGACCCGAAGTACCGCAAGCCGAAGGTCACCGGCGTCACCGCCCGCGCGATCGAGGTCGTGATGGAAAGCGGCGACGCGGCGCCGATGACGCCGATTGGGGTCAATCTTCCCAATGACCAGGAGATTCGCGAGACCTACGGCAGCAAGTCCGTGTCGCTCTCGAACGTGACCGAGGCGTACGAGAAGTCCACGCCGCGCGAGTACCGGAAGGAGTTCGCGTGGAGCCAGGAAGAGGTCGATCGCGCGGAGCAGTGGGCGGCGTTTGCTGGAGAGCTGACGACGAATCTCCACGAGATCATCGGGCACGGCTCGGGCCAGGTGTCGCCGGCCCTGAACGGCGCACCGGAGAAGGCGCTGAAGGAGCATGCGTCGGCGATCGAAGAAGCGCGCGCCGATCTCGTCGCGCTCTACTTCGTGGCGGATCCATACCTCGCGGCGATTGGCGTCGTTCCGGCCGGGTCGCAGGACGACATCGTCCTCGCGGAGTACGAAGCCTACGCGCGCAACGCCCTCGTGCAGCTGCGGCGGATCCGCGAAGGCACGCAGATCGAGGAAGACCACATGCGCAACCGGCAGCTGATCGTGCACTGGCTGCTGGCGAACACGTCGGCGCTGACGGTGTCCTCGCGAGACGGCAAGACGTATTACCGCGTGACGAGCCGTCACGAATTCCGGGAAGGCGCGGGACGGCTGCTCGCCGAAGTCCAGCGGATCCGCGCCGAAGGCGACTACGATGCCGCCAGCGCGCTCGTCGACACCTACGGCGTGCACTTCGATCCGACCCTTCGCGACGAGATCGTCGCGCGCGTCGACCGTCTGGACCTGGCGTCCTACACGGCGTTCGTGATGCCGAAGCTGACGCCCATCCGAGACGCCCGTGGCGAGATCCTTGACATCGAGATCACCTACCCGAAGGACTTCATGAAGCAGATGCTGGAGTACGGCCAGGTCGAACAGGTCTGACAGGTCGAACAGGTCTGACAGGTCGGTCAGGTCGGTCGGGTCTCACAGGTCTGACAGGTCGGTCTGGGCGCGAGAATCGAGTTAAGCTTCCCCGTGTTTTCCTCCCGCGTCCCCGGAGATCTCTCCCCGAACCCTCTGGCGAGTGCCGTCGAGCGCATGCGGCTGTCGGCCCGGGGCTTCGACGATCTCACAGCATCGAATCCGACCGACGCGGGATTCGACTATCCGGCGAACCTGTTCTCTTCTCTCGCGTCTGCCGTGTCGCTGCGATACGACCCGAAGCCGTTCGGGCTGCCGGCCGCGCGCGAAGCCGTGGCTGCCGACTACGCCCGGCGCGGCGTCAAAGTCCCGGCGTCGAACATTGCGCTGACTGCCAGCAGCAGCGAAAGCTACGCGCTCCTGTTCAAGCTGCTGTGCGACCCGGGTGACTCGGTGCTCGTTCCAACCCCGAGCTATCCGCTCTTCGAGCACCTCACGCGGCTCGACAACGTCCACGCGCGGCCGTACGGCACGCAGTATCACGGCACCTGGGCGATCGACCTCGAGGATCTGAAAGACGCGATCACCCCGACGACGCGCGCGATTCTCGTCGTGAGCCCGAACAATCCGACCGGGTCGTGGCTGAAGCACGACGAGCTGGCAACGCTGACCGAACTATGCGCGAAGCACGACCTCGCGCTGATTGGCGACGAGGTCTTCGCCGACTACGCGATCGATCCCGCCCCGGCCTCACAGGCGAGCGTCGTCGAGCACGGTGACGTGCTGACGTTCAGTCTCGGCGGCCTGTCGAAGTCGGTCGGGCTGCCGCAGGTGAAGCTCGGATGGATTGCGGCCTGCGGGCCTTCGTTGCCCCTGCGGGCGGCGCTGATGCGTCTCGAGCTGATCGCCGACACGTATCTGTCGGTGAGCACGCCTGTGCAGGCCGCCGCGCCGCAGTTGCTCAGTGCCGGCGCGACCGTCCGCGAGCAGATCCAGCAACGCGTCCAGCAGAACTACCGCGGCCTGAAGGAAGCCGCCAACGCGTGCGAGGCGTGTCAGGTCCTTCGTGCCGAGGGCGGATGGTCGGCTGTCGTGCGCATCCCGAACACGATGCCCGAGGACGAGCGCGCGATCCGCCTGCTCGAGGATCACCACGTCCTCGTGCATCCCGGTTACTTCTTCGACTTCCCCCGCGACGGCTACGTCGTCGTCAGCCTGCTGCCGCGACCAGAGATCTTCCGCGCCGCCGCCGAGCGGCTGTTTCGCGCGGTCGCGGCCGGATGAGCGCGATGGCTCCGAAACCCCATCTCGGGCGCTCCGCCGGCCTGGTGCTGCCGCTGTTTTCGCTGCGGTCGAACCGGGACGCCGGCATCGGCGAGATCGGCGCGCTCGCCCCGCTAGGCCGATGGCTCGACCGCGCGGGCTTCCGCGCGCTGCAGCTGCTGCCCGTCAGCACGCTGCCTGCAGGCGAGGCGTCGCCGTACTCGGCGCTCAGCGCGATGGCGATCGATCCCGTCTACATCACCCTGGACGACGTGGCCGACTACAAGGCGCCGGGCGGTGACGTCCGGCTGCCGCTCGCCGATCAAATCGCGCTGCGGGCGGCACGCTCGGCGCCTCGGGTGGACTACGCCAACGTCCGGCAGGCGAAGCAGTCCGCCCTGACGCTGGCGTTCAGCTACTTCTGGGACGTCGACTGGGTACGCACGACGGCGCGCGCGGGATCCTTTGCGGCGTTCTGCTCGTGGGAAGAGTGGTGGCTGGGCGACTACGCGCTCTATTGCGCGCTCCGGGATCGGTACGCCGGACGACCCTGGACGGAGTGGCCCGATCCGTTGCGCGATCGGCAGCCCGAGGCGCTCGACGCCGCCAGGCGCGAGCTCGACCGCGAGATTCTCTTCCACCAGTACACGCAGTGGCTAGCCGACGAGCAGTGGGCGACCGCGCGCGAGCAGCTGGGCGACGTGCGCCTGTTCGGCGATTTCCCGTTCATGGTCGGCATCGACAGTGCCGACGTCTGGGCCGACCAGCACCTGTTTCAATTCGACAGGACGACGGGCACGCCGCCCGATGCGTTCAGCGCGACCGGGCAGGACTGGGGGCTGCCGGTCTACCGCTGGGACGTCATGCGCGCCGAGGACGATCGCTGGCTGCGCCAGCGCGTCAAACGCATGGGCCGGCTGTATGACGGCTACCGGGTCGATCATCTCGTCGGCTTCTTTCGGACGTACTCGCGCGCCATCGGCGAGGTGGCTGGTCATTTCGAGCCCGGCGACGAACAGGATCAGATCGCGCAAGGCGAGCGGATCCTCGCGCTGTTCACGAACGCTCCCTCGCAGATCACGGCCGAGGATCTCGGGCTCATTCCGGATTTCGTCCGGCTGTCGCTCGCGAGGGCGGGTCTGCCCGGCTACAAGGTGATTCGCTGGGAACGCGAGTGGCACGTGCCTGGACAGCCCTTCGTGCCGCCCCCGGCGTTCGCGCCGGTTTCTGTCGCCACGACCAGCACGCACGACATCGACCCGATCGCGCTCTGGTGGGATCTGGCGCCCGCCGACGAGAAGCGCGCCTTCGTCGGCTCGCTCGGCGAGAACATCGTTCCCCGCGGCGTCGATCCGGCGACAGTGCCCTTCAACGCAGGGCTTCACAAACTGATGCTCGAGTCGGCGTACGGCGCCGGATCGGATCTGCTGCTGTTGCCGCTGCAGGACGCGTGCGGCTGGCGCGATCGGATCAACGTGCCCGGGACCGTCGGTGCGGAGAACTGGTCCTGGCGGATTCCGTTCACGGTCGAGCAGCTCCAGGACGACGACACGATGCACGAGACCGCACGGGAGCTGCGGGCGCTTGCGGAACGCAGCGGAAGGGTCGGGAACAATGGCTGACGAGGAGCGTCCAGTCCAGGAAGCCACGTCGCCGATTCGTGCGCCCGAGCTGAGCGGCGCGGTCGCGTGGCTCAACGTGCCGGCGCCGCTCTCGCTGAAGGCGCTTCGAGGAAAAGTAGTCCTGCTCGATTTCTGGACCTACGGCTGCATCAACTGCATCCACATCATTCCCGACCTGCAGAAGCTCGACGAACGGTTCCCCGACGAGCTCGTGGTCATCGGCGTGCACGCCGCGAAGTTCACCAACGAGAAGGCGACGGAGAACATCCGGCAGATCATCCGGCGATACGGCATCCGACACCCCGTGGCCAATGACGCGGAGTTCCGCATCTGGCGCGCCTACACGGTGCGCGCCTGGCCCTCGCGCGTCATCATCGACCCGGCCGGCTACGTCGTCGGCACCGCGTCGGGCGAAGGAAACTACGAGGGCTTCGAGCAGGCGATCGAGTCTGTCATCCGCGTGTTCGACGAGCGCGGCCAGATCGACCGCACGCCGCTCGTCCTGAAGCTCGAACACGAAGGCGCCGCCGAGGCGCCGCTGATGTTCCCTGGCAAGGTGCTCGCGACGGCGGATCGCCTGTACGTCAGCGACTCCAACCACCATCAGATCGCCGTGATGTCGCACGACGGCGCCGTGCTCGATCGCGTCGGGGACGGCACGGCCGGACGTCGCGACGGGTCCTTCGCCGAGGCGGAGTTCAACATCCCGCAAGGTCTGGCGATGATAAACGGCCGACTGTGGGTGGCCGACACGAACAACCACCTGATTCGGTCGGTGGACTTCGAGCGCAGGACGGTCACGACCGAGGCTGGCACCGGCGTGCAATGCACGTGGCGCGAGGACGGCGGGCGCGCGACGACGGTCGCGTTGAACTCGCCGTGGGACCTTGCGGTGAACGGCTCGCTGCTGTTCATCGCGATGGCCGGCCCGCACCAGATCTGGATGATGGAGCACACGCGCGGCATCCTCTGGCCGTACGCGGGCTCGGGCCAGGAAGCGCGGCTCGACGGGTCGATCGAGTCTGCCGCCTTCGCGCAGCCGTCGGGTCTGGCGCTGGACGATAACGTGCTCTACGTCGCCGACGCCGAGTCCAACATCATCCGGGCGATCGATCTGCCGCCGACCAACGAGGTCCGGACGCTCGTGGGCGGTGACCTCTTCGAGTTCGGCGACCAGGACGGCAAGGGGGATGCCGCGCGGCTTCAGCATCCGCTGGGCGTCGCCATGCACGAGGGACGGATCGTGATCGCCGACACCTACAACCACAAGATCAAGCTGCTCGATCCCGCAAAGCGGAAGGTGTGGACGCTGGCAGGCACCGGGGCGCCCGGACACCGGGACGGCTCAGGACGCAAGGCGCAGTTCTACGAGCCGGGAGGCGTCTCGGTCGTCGGCGGCACGATCTACGTCGCAGACACGAACAACCATGTCGTCCGCGCAGTCGATGCGAAGACGGGGGAGACGCGGACGGTACAGGTGCGGTAGGTGCGTGGGGTGCGGAGGGTGCGGAGGGTGCGGGAGGTGCGGGAGGTGCGGGAGGTGCGCACTCTCCGCACC
>JBKPSY010000036.1:0-8763 GCA_046735235.1 Acidobacteriota bacterium
GAGATCCGCACGCTCAACGCGGCCACTCCGGGCGCCGACATGGTCGTCCGCGCCCCGGTGCGGGCTCGCGTGGTCGTGCCATTTCAGGTGCTGCCGAACCTGATCGCCGCGCTCCAGGAGCAGCTGCGCAACGTGAATCCCTCGCCCGGCGGCCCGGTGCACTGAGGCCGCCGTGGCGGATCCGCGTCCGGCTCGCGAGACCCGCGAGATCCTCGATCGCCTCTCGACGCAACATCCCGGCGCCGATACCGAGCTGCACTATCACTCGCCGTTCGAGCTGTTGATCGCGACGATCCTTTCCGCGCAGTCGACCGACGCGCGCGTGAACATCGTCACGCCCGGCCTGTTCGCGAGGTATCCGGACCCGCGCGCGCTGGCCGCGGCCAATCCCGCCGACGTCGAGCCGATCATCGTGACCACGGGTTTCTTCCGGGCGAAGACACGCTCGATCATCGGCGCAGCGAAGGCATTGGTCGAACGCCACGGCGGCGAAGTGCCTTCCAGCATGGACGCCCTCGTGGAGCTGCCCGGCGTCGGGCGCAAGACCGCCAACGTCGTGCTGGGCCACGCGCTCGGCGTGCCCGGGCTTCCCGTCGATCGACACGTTCTGCGCGTCGCAAATCGGCTGGGCATCGCGACCTCAGAGGATCCCGAGGTCGTCGAGAAGCAGCTGCAGAAGGCGCTGCCGAAGGCGCGCTGGACGGTGTCGTCGGACACCTTGATCCTGCACGGACGCCGCATCTGTCGTCCGAAGCCGATGTGCGATCGCTGCGCCGCGCGCGATCTCTGCCGGTACTACAAGACGCTTGGCACGCCGCGCGCCGGCGGGCCCCCAGGGCGCGGCTCCACCGCGAAGAAGCGCGTCCCGCCTTCTCCGCGCCGGCGCGTGAAATGACACGCTCGCAGTTCGAAGCACTGGTCCGCGAGGCGATGCGCGCGATTCCGCGTCGCTTTCGCGAGCGCATGCAGAACGTCGAGATCCTCGTGGAGGAGGCTCCCGACCAGGCCGTGCTGGCCGACATGGGCTTCGAACCCGACGAGGTGCTCTTCGGCCTCTACCAGGGGACGCCGCTCACCGAGAGGCATTGGGGGCACGGCAACGCCCTGCCCGACCGCATCACGATCTATCAGCGTCCACTCGAAGAGGAATGCGAGTCCGAGGACGAGCTGTTCGAGGAGATCTGCCTCACGTTGATTCACGAGGCCGGGCACTACTTCGGACTGTCCGAGCAGGAAATTCAAGAAGCGGAAGACGTGTGGTACGAGGCTGAGGGGGGTGAAGAGGGCGAGGAAGGCAAGGGGGACGAGAGATGAGGGCGAGGAAGCGCTTCGGACAACACTTCCTCGAAGCGGCGTGGGCGCGGAAAGTCGTGGACGCCATCGCGCCGTCGGACGCGGACACATTCCTCGAGATCGGCCCCGGCCGCGGCGCGCTCACCCGCCCGCTCGCCTCGCGCGCGGGGCGCGTCGTCGCCGTGGAGCTCGATCGGGATCTCGCCGCCGAACTGGAGGCCGAACACCTCGGCGGTCTGACCGTCCTGCAGGGTGACTTTCTGCAGGCAGACGTCGACACGCTCGGCCTGCCGGCGGACACCCGGGTGGCCGGCAACCTCCCATACAACGTGTCGTCGCCCATCCTGATTCGCCTGCTGGAGCTCTCCGCGACGCCGCGCCGCTTTCGGGACGCCACAGTGATGCTCCAGAAAGAGGTCGCCGACCGCGTGCTCGCGGGCCCCGGCGGACGGGACTACGGTCCGCTGGCCATCTTCGTCGCCGTGGCGGCGAAGCCGTCCCGGCTCCTCACGCTTCCGCCCGGGGCGTTTCGTCCGATGCCCGAAGTCACATCCACGGTCGTCCGTCTGGACTTCTCCGCGGCGACGCCGGTCAGCCTCCCCTCCGCATTCGGCCCGCTGGTGCGTGGCATCTTCACCATGCGACGGAAGATGCTGGCGAACGCCCTGGGCCCGGTTGCGGCCAGCCTCAATCGGCAGCCCGCGGCTGTTCTCGACACGGCGGGGGTGGATGGGCGGAGGCGTCCGGAGACGCTGGCGGTCGACGAGCTGGTGCGGTTGGCGGAAGCGCTCGACAAGCCGAAGTGACGTTCGGCCCTGCGATCCCTCCCCGGCGGCCGGGCAGGGTTCGGCCCTTCGACGAAAACGCTAGACAAATGCTGTCTGTGCTATAGTTTCCGGCGTTCGCTCCCTCCGGTATTAACGGTTCGTCAGGCTGTCCCAGCGGCCTGCGCCGCGACATTCGGGCTCCCCGCCCGTCAGTCGTGGCAATCACGAAGGCACGTCTCGCTGATGCGGGCCTGCCCTTGGTGTGGACGATCGCGCGCTGGGAACCCGAATGGCAGATGCACAGGACACGCTCGAGATCGTCCCGTTGGGCGGGCTCGGCGAATTCGGCATGAACATGATGGCCGTCTCATGGGGTGAGACGACCCTCGTGATCGACGCCGGAGCGATGTTTCCGGGCCCCGAGCTGCCCGGCGTCGATCTGGTCGTGCCGGATCTCACTTATCTGCAGTCGCGCCGCGTCTCGGCGCTCGTGCTGACGCACGGGCACGAGGACCACATCGGCGGCGTGCCATACGTGTGGCCCCTGGTGGACGGACCGATTTACGGCACCGCGTTCACGCTCGCGCTTGTCCAGCCGAAGCTGGAAGAACATGAGCTCGACCCCGGCGATCGCCTCCGCGTCGTCGAGCCGCCCGCGCGTGTGGAGCTCGGGCCGCTGGTCGTCGAGTTCGTCCGCGTCACGCACAGCATCCCGGACGCCGTCGCGCTGGCGATTCACACGCCGGTCGGTACCATCGTGCACACCGGCGACTTCAAGATCGACCATACCCCGCTCGACGGCCGGCACTTCGACCTCCATCGCTTCGCGACGCTCGGATCGGACGGCGTCCTGGCGCTCTTCGCCGACAGCACGAACGTCGACCGTCCCGGCGTCACGGGCTCGGAGCTGGAGGTCGCCAGTGCCTTCGAAGAGATCTTCACGTCCGCCACGGGGCTGCTCGTCGTCGCGACGTTCTCTTCGAGCATGCATCGGATTCAGGTCCTGGTCCGGCTCGCCGAACGGTTCGGCCGCAAGGTGGCCTTCGTCGGGCGCGGCATGATCCAGAACTCCGAAATCGCGCTCCGGCTCGGTTACCTGACGATGCGGGAGGGCGTCCAGATCCGCGAGTCGGACGTGCCGTCGTTCCCGGCGAAGGACGTACTGTGCATCGCCACGGGATCGCAGGGCGAGCCACGCTCGGCCCTGTCGCGGATCGCCATCGACGACCATCGCCACGTGAAGCTGGGACCGAGCGACACGGTCGTGCTGTCGGCGCGGGCGATTCCCGGCAACGAAAAGGCCATCGGTCGAGTCATCGATCACGTGACCCGCCGGGGGGCCGACGTCATCACCGAGTCGACGCGCCACGTGCACGTGTCGGGACACGGCAGCGAAGAGGACCTCAAGCTCGTGCTCTCGCTGGTGCAGCCGCGGTTCTTCGTGCCCGTGCACGGCGAGTTCCGCCATCTGGCGCATCATCGCCGCGTCGCCGAGCGTGTCACACGCGGCGCGACGCAGCCCATGGACGTGCTGATTGCGGAGAACGGCGATGTGATGCAGTTCGGCATGGACTCCGCCGCCATCGTCGCGAAAGCCCCCACCGGGCGCGTCCTGATCGACGACACGCGCGTGGGGGAGGTCGCCGACGAGGTCATCAGGGATCGGCGACACCTGGCTGGCGACGGCATCGTGCTGCCGGTGGTCGCCATGCGCGCGCACGACGGCGGGCTCGTCGGGTCGCCGGAAATCGTCACGCGCGGCGTCGTCGCCGATGCGGCCAGCGAGCCGCTGATCAGCGAGGCGTCGCAGCTGCTGGCCGCGTTCATCGAGGACCTCTCGCGCGAGGAGCGGACCGATCCGGGCCTGCTGCGCGAAGCGATCCGGGTCGAGGTCCGGCGCTTCTTCCGCAAGCGGACCGGACGGCGTCCGCTGGTGCTCCCCATCGTCATGGAGATCTGATCGCCCGTGGCCACGACAACCACTCTGTCGAGACGTGCCAGCGAGTTTGCCGGCGTCGCGGTGTTCGCGGCGTCGCTCATCTGGCTGATTGCGCTCGTGACGCACGAAGCTTCCGATCCCGTCTGGTTCTTCACCGCGGGCGACACGCACCGCGCGTCGAATTTCGTGGGGCTCGTGGGCGCCTTCCTGTCGGAGGTGTCGCTCCAGGTCCTGGGCTACGCGTCCTACGTGGTGCCGATGGTGCTCGGCGTGGTGGGATGGAACCTCTTCTGGTGCCGTCCGGTGGACTCGGCCTACACGAAGGCGACGGGTGCGGGGTTGTTCGTCGGCTGCCTGAGCGCGCTGTTCGCGCTGGTGGTCGGCAGCGCTGACCTGAATGGGCACACGTTCCGCGCCGGCGGCTACGTCGGGGAGTGGATCGGCGACCTGTGTCAGGCGTACCTGAATCGGCCCGGCGCCATCATCGTCGTCCTGACGCTGCTGGCTCTTGCCGTGATCCTCTCGACGCAGTTCTCGTTCGGCCGCACCTTCCGTGCGCTCTTCGAGACGACGACTGACGTGTCGGGTCGCGGGATCGCCGCGTTCCGCAGCTGGCGCGAGGAGCGCCAGCGCGAAGCGGAGCGACGCGAGGTCATCGCCAAGCACACGCGCAAGAACGGGCCCGCGGCCGGGGCCGAGGCGGCCACCGCCGTCGCCGCCGCGAAGGCTGCGCGCGCGAAAGAGAAGGAAAAGGAGAAGGAGCGCGGCAGGGAGCGCACCAAGGATCGCGCGCCGATTGAAGACGACGAGGACGACGAGCCGGCCGCCGCCGTGCCCTTCCGGCGGGCCCCCGACACCATGCCGCAGGTGCGCGAGCGCGCGCGCGTCACGGCACCCGTGTTGCCGCTCGGCGACTCCGACGTGACGTCACGGGCGCCGGTCGAACGACGCATGGGCGGCTTCACGCCGCCGCCGCTGTCGCTGCTCGACGCGCCCAAGGCCGAACGCAAGCTCGACGAGCGCGAGCTGATGGAAGGCGCGCGTCTGCTCGAAGAGAAGTGCCGGGAGTTCGCGGTCGAGGGCAGCGTCGTCCAGATTCACCCCGGCCCGGTCGTCACCACCTTCGAATACAAGCCCGAGGCTGGCGTGAAGTACAGCAAGATCACCAGCCTCGCCGAAGATCTCTGCCTCGCGCTTCAGGCCGAGTCGATCATCATCGACCGGCTGCCCGGCAAGTCCACGGTCGGCATCCAGGTGCCGAATCAGATTCGCGAGCAGATTTCGCTGCGCGAGCTGCTGGAGTCGGAGGAGTACCAGCGGTCGCCCTCGAAGCTGACCCTGGCGCTCGGCAAGACGATTCACGGTGAGCCGTTCCTCGCCGATCTGGCGACGATGCCGCACCTGCTCATCGCAGGCTCCACCGGCACCGGCAAATCGGTGGGCCTGAACGCGATGCTCACCAGCATCCTCTACCGGGCGACTCCCGACGACGTGCGGCTGATCATGATCGACCCGAAGCGTCTCGAGCTCGGCATGTACGAGCACATCCCCCACCTGCTGACGCCGGTCGTCGTCGATCCCAAGCAGGCGGCCAACGCGCTGCGGTGGGCCGTGCACGAGATGGAAGAGCGGTACAAGACGCTCGCGGCGCTGGGCGTCCGCAACATCGAGCAGTACAACCGAAACCTGCGTCACATGGCTGAGGAAGCGGGCGAGAAGGGCGAGGCCGAGCAGGCGCGGCCGCTGCCGTTCATCGTCGTCGTCATCGACGAACTGGCAGATCTGATGATGGTCGCCGGCAACGAGGTCGAGGAATCGATCTGCCGGCTCGCACAAATGGCCCGGGCGGTCGGCATTCACCTGATCCTCGCGACCCAGCGGCCCTCGGTGGACGTCATCACGGGCCTCATCAAGGCGAACCTGCCGGCGCGCATTGCCTTCCGCGTCTCGTCTCGCATCGATTCGCGCACGGTCCTCGACGGCAACGGCGCCGAGCAGCTGCTCGGGAAGGGCGACATGCTGTTCCTGCCGCCGGCGTCGTCGCGGTACGTGCGGCTCCACGGCCCCTACATCTCGGAACAAGAGAGCGCGCGGCTGGCGAGCTTCCTGCGCAAGCAGGGCAAGCCGGTGTACGACGAGACCATCACTGCCGAGGAAAAGCAGGCGGCGGCGTTGGAGTTCGAGAAGGACGATCTCTACGACGAGGCCTCTCGCATCGTGGTGCAGAGCGGCCAGGCGTCGATTTCCTACCTGCAGCGCCGCCTGCGCATCGGCTTCAGCCGCGCGGCGCGCCTGGTGGACATGATGGAGGCCGACGGACTCGTCTCGGGAGCCGCCGGCGGCAAGGCTCGCGAGGTGCTCGTCGCCAAGGACTACTTCGACGAGGTGGACGCGCAGATGCGGTAGCGGGAGACGTTAGTCATGCGCCGAATCCTGATTCTCATCGTCGCTTCATTACTGGCTGTCGCCGCGCCGATTCACGCGCAGACGACGCCCAAGGCCATGTACGCGAAGCTCCAGGCGCGGGAGCAGGCGGTCAGAAAGGCGATCGACTCGGGTCGTCCGGCCGACGGCGTCCGCAAGGACGTGACGCGCGTCGTGGCGGGCTACCAGTCCTTTGTCGGCCGCTACCCTCGCAGCAGCTACAGCGACAACGCGTTGTGGCAGGCCGCGATGCTGTCGGCGTCGAGCTACGCCCGGTTCCACGTCGAAACCGATCGGGCACAAGCCGTGTCGCTGCTGAAGCGCCTGTCGGGCGAGTACCCGGCGTCGCCGCTGCTGCGGCAGGCGAAGCCGGCCATGGCCCGCCTCTCCGGCGTCAGCGACCCCGCGCAGAGCCGCCGGGCGGCGGCGAGCCCCCCGTCCGCGCCGACGCCGGCGCCGCCAGTCACCCCAACGCCTGCGCCGGCACGCGTCGTGACCGCTCCGTCGCCGACGCCTGAACCGCCGATTCCGGCACCGGCTGTCCTCACGACTCCGCCCGCTCGCGCGACGGGATCAGTGGCGTCGCTGCGCGCCGTCCGACGCACCGTCCTGCCCGACGTCGTGCGGATCGCCATCGAGCTCGATCGCGAAGTGGACTTCAAGCACGATCGCATCGCCACTCCCGATCGCGTGTTCGTGGACCTGCACGGCACCGACGTGAGCTCGGGGGTCCAGCCCGCGGCGAGCTTTGACGAAGGCATCGTGAAGGGCGTGCGCGTGGGCCCGCGCCCGAACGGCACCACCCGGGTGGTGCTCGATCTCACGTCGGCCGGGCCATACAACGTCTTCACGCTCTACAACCCGTTCCGCGTCGTCGTCGATCTGGATCGCACGGGCAAGTCGGTCGCGCCGCCGGGCGTCCTCAAGGCATCCGCGGCTCCGTCGGACGACACGGTCATGCCGGCCACACTCGAGGCATCGCGTCCGGTGTCGATCGCCGCCGGGTCGCCCGCGCCGGCAGCTCCGATTCCGGCGCCAGCCACGGAGCGCGTCGTCATTCCGGCAGACGAGACCATCAAACCGGCGCCGCCAGTCGAGAACATGGCGGCAGGCGCGACGGTCGCACCGGCAACCGCGCCCAACGTGGAGGTGCCGCTCCCGGTCAAGCACGCCGCCGGCGCCGCGGCCGCGGCCATTCCGCCGGCCACCGTCATTCCGGCGCCGCCGGCGCAGAACCTCCAGGGCCGGTTCTCGCTGTCGCGCCAGCTCGGACTCGGCATCTCGCGGATCGTGATCGATCCGGGACACGGCGGGCACGATCCGGGCGCGCAGAGCAAGGGCCTGAATGAGGCTGACCTCGTCCTGGACGTGGCGCTGCGGCTGCAAAAGCTGCTCCTGAAGTCGCCGGGCGCCGAGGTCGTGCTCACGCGCAGCACGGACGTCTTCATTCCGCTCGAAGAGCGCACGGCCATCGCCAACCGTGAGGGCGCGGATCTCTTCCTCTCGATCCACGCCAACGCGAGCCGCAATCCCAGCGCGCGCGGCGTCGAGACGTACTTCCTGAACTTCGCGTCGAACCCTGACGCCGAGGCGGTCGCAGCGCGCGAGAACTCGGCGT
The DNA here is from genome assembly GCA_046735235.1 of Acidobacteriota bacterium. GTDB lineage: Bacteria > Acidobacteriota > Vicinamibacteria > Vicinamibacterales > JAENWD01 > JAENWD01. The sequence continues at coordinate 8,042 of JBKPSY010000036.1, forward strand.
CCGGGCAGACCATGCACAACCTGCCCGACATCGTGAAGGCCATCACCCTGAACAACAAGCTGGACGAGTCGCGCGATTTCGCGACGCTCGTGCAGCGCGCGATGGTCGACCACCTGGCGAGCGGCAACAAGGGCGTGCGCGACCTCGGCGTGAAGCAGGCGCCGTTTGTCGTGTTGATCGGCGCGGGCATGCCGAGCGTCCTCGCGGAAATCTCGTTCGTCACGCACCAGCAGGAGGGACGGCTCCTGAAGACCGGCGCTTACCGTCAGAAAATCGCCGAGGCGTTGTTCGACGGCCTGCGCGAGTATCAGCGGTCGCTCAAAAAAGTGAAGGCCGCCTCAGGCGCGACGGGTTCGAAAGGCGCGGCGAGTGCGGACGACGGCGCGACGGCTCTGAACACGGCAACGCCGCCGGCAGCGGCCAGGCGTCACTCTGTGAGGTGAAGTGAGAGCTCGTTGCTGTTCTCGCCGTTGAAGGTGTTCAGCGGACGGCGAATCCGCATCAGGATGAAGAGGCCGCCGAGCGCGAGGCCGGACACCACCGCGATCAAGGTCAGCACTCCGGCGATCCCCATGGCCTGAAGGATCACGTCACCGAGGGTCGCCGCTTCGGTCGGCGGCCCGACGACCCGCACGATGATCGGGGACGGCGGGGCTATCACGAGATCAGTCTACCGCGCTTTCGTCCACGCCTCCGGTTCGAGCGCGAGCTCCGCCAGCAGT
>JBKPSY010000037.1:0-35769 GCA_046735235.1 Acidobacteriota bacterium
CCATCACTCTGATGACGTCATCGGGGCTATCCTCGAGCGATGCAAGCGCAGCCGGGCCGATCTCGAGTACCACATACGGCACCGTCTGAAATTGCCGAACAAGACGATGATTCGCCGGTGCCAGCTTCGCCAGGACACGCCCCCCCACGGCGAGGATGTCCTTGCGCTGCTGCAGGACGGCAGCAGTGCCCGGGAGGCGTCCCTCGGGCACATGTGACCCGACAGGAAGACGCAATTCGACGATGACGCGTGCAGAACCGCTACGCGCGAGACGGTCGTGCACTCCTTGCTGAACGTCGGGAGGCCCGTTGGGCTGCGGCCCGGGCCCCTGGGCGCGCGGAATAAGCGCGAAAACGGTGACAAACGCGATGAGGGCAGACGCTATCACCGCCGCGCGAGGACGGGACATGGGAACCTCGTGCCCCTGCTGGGGAATGCGCGTTTCGGGAGCTGACGTCTAACCGATGTCCGCGCGACGGCGGATGGGTTGGCGGAAGCCTGACGCCGATACCGTGCCTTGTCAAGGACTCCGTCGGAGTCAGGAACAGACCTCGGCGGCGGCGTCCGGGGCGGGTAGGTCTATGACACCGACGCGATCATTGAAGCGCTCGGGGTGAAAAAATGAAGAATCAAGAATGAAGAATGAAGAGCGAAGAATTGGCCGAACTGAAGTTCGGCCCTACGAGCGTCATGCCGAGACGCAAGTCGCCATGGGCATACGGAAGCGATCGTAGGGCGCAACGTTTAGTTGCGTCGTCGTCCTTCATTTTTCATTCTTCATTTTCATTCTTCTCGAACGTTTCATCAGTTTTCACCTGAAACTTTCTGTACTCCGACCATTCCGTCGTTGAGTCGATCGCGAAGGTCCGGAACAGCACCGACCGGCCCTTGCCGACGATTCGGAGTCGCGCGGGGAGCCAGACCTCGTCATTGACCTTCTTGCGCTCGTAGGTAATCTTCGCGCCCTTGTGCAGGCGGGCGAGGATGCCCCACCCGTAGGTGACGTCGTCAATCGCTTCGAGGTCGACGCGCACGAGCTGATAGTCCGCTTCGTTGATCCACACACGCGCGCGAAAGCGCTTCATCACCTGGCCGTCGTCGGTCCGCGGCTTGTACGACGGGCGCGGCTCGAGCGTGCCGACGATCGTCTGATAGCCGCGCAGGTCTTCGCGTCCGATGATCCGCATCTCGTAGACGCGGAAGATCTCCTCGATGGCGTCGTGCTCCTTCTGGCGCTCCTCCGCCACGTCGCGTGCGTGTTTGGTGCGCGCTTCCGGCGATCCCTCCCGCTCCTCGAGGTCCGCGCGGTGCTTCGCGTCGTTCTTCTCGAGCTCGCGCGCAGCGATCGGCGCGCCGTCCACCGCCACGAGGCGCTTGTACGTGTCGCCGGGATCGCGCGACGGGTAGACCTCGTACGTCTTCGTGGAGCCGACGGACACCTTGCCGAGCTTGCTGACCTCGACCTCCTGTCGGCGCTCGAGAAACGTGTAGCTCGCCTGCAGCGAGCGGTCCGTGCGCAGGCGGGCCTTCACCTGCGCGGCAAAGGACTCGACCTCGGGCAGCGGCGCGCCGGGAGGTGTCGCCGTGATGGTGTTGGTCGCCGGCTGCTGCGCGAACAGCGTCGCGGAGCCAAGACAGAGCGACGCCGACATCGCCAACAGCCGAGCCGCGCCGGACCATCCGCTGAGGTGCAGCTGCACTAGAATGATTGTACGAGGTCGCGATGCGGTTGGACGACGCACGGCTGTGCCTGGACTGCGAAGAGCTCCACGACGAGCGGGAGTGCCCCGCCTGCGGTTCCGAGGCATACGCGTTCCTGAAGCGCTGGATCAAGACGACAGGCAACGGCAGCGAGCGGAAGCGTGACGTATCGCTCGCGCCGCCGGCGCCCTCGCTGCGCCAGCCGCCGCCGAACGAAGACCAGCTCGACGCGTGGCGCCGGATCATCGAAGGTCGCCCCGCGGCTCCGGGCAAAGGCAAGCTCGTGGTGCGCGGGCTCGTCGGCCTGGCCGCGATGGGGCTCGCCGGATGGGCCTGGAGCAAGACGGGTCGAGCGGGTCAATCAGGTCAGTCGGGTCGATCGCGTCGGTCGGGTGCGGACGACGAGCCAGAAGGCGTGTAGCGCAGGCCTTCAGGCCTGCCATGCGCAGGGTTCGTAGCGCAGGCCTTCAGGCCTGCCGTACAATTGAAGAGATGCCGAAAGCGAAAGTCGCCATCCTCCGCACGTCTCCCGCTACCGTCCTTCGCGACTACCACGATCTGATGAACCTGGCTGGCTACCAGGAAGTGGTGCGCAAGGACGCCGACACGGCGCTCAAGGTCAACATCTCCTGGCACTTCTTCTTCCCAGGCAGCTCGACGACGCCGTGGCAGCTCGAGGGTGTGATCCGGGCGATGAAGCAGGATGGCTACGACTCGAACCTCATTCACGCCTGTCACAACCGCACCGTCGTCATCGACGCGCATCTTGGCGAGCGCGAGAACAAGCAGGTCAACGTCGTCGAGGCCCACGGGCTCAGGAACGTCCATCTCTATGAGGGCGAAGAGTGGATGCCGATTGGCGAGGCGGTCGGCGACCTCACGAAGAAGTTTCTTTGCCTGAACGAGGTCTATCCGAAGGGGTTCATGATCCCGCGCCGGTTCATCGGCGAGAACATCATCCACCTGCCCACTGTGAAGACGCACATCTTCACCACGACGACGGGCGCGATGAAGAACGCGTTCGGGGGCCTGCTGAACGAGCATCGCCACTGGACGCATCCGGTGATTCACGAAACGCTGGTCGATCTCCTGATGATCCAGAAGAAGATCCACCGCGGCGTGTTCGCGGTGATGGACGGCACCTTCGCCGGCGACGGCCCCGGGCCGCGCTGCATGATGCCGCACGCGAAGAACGTGATTCTCGCCAGCGCCGATCAGGTCGCGATCGACGCGGTCGCGGCGAAGCTGATGGGCCTCGACCCGATGTCGATCAAGTTCATCCGCCTGGCGCACGAGCAGGGGCTCGGCTGCGGCGACCCGCGCGACATCGAGATCGTCGGCGACCAGTCTGCGGCCGCGGAGAACTGGCACTTCGACGGCCCGTTCCGCAAGATGACGTTCGCGTCGCGGATGCAGCACCGGATCTACTGGGGCCCGCTGAAGAAGCCGGTCGAATGGTCGCTCAAGACCGTGCTCGCGCCGTGGGCGTACATGGCGAGCGTCGTCTATCACGACAGCTTCTGGTATCCGGTCAAGGCGAAGCGCATGATGCGCAAGGTGCTCGCGAGCGACTGGGGCCGGCTGTTCCGCAACTGGGAGCACGTCACCGCGGACGCCAACGGCTATCCGGACGTCGGCACCGAGGCCGCGGACCTCACGCGCGTCGGCATGGCGGCCTTCACGAAGTCGATCGGCATCCTCGGGACATGCATCAAGGAAGCGCCCGAGTTCAGCAATCGCAAGCGCAAGGTGGTGCACCAGCCGGCACCTCGTACGTAAACGCACGGCGGGGTCCGCCACGTCGTGGCGGGTCCTGTCCTCGAACAGCCCCACTCGGTGCTCGGCGTACTGCGCTCGTCACGGAAGTCGCCTGCGCGCCGAGCGGGGCGGCCCCGTTCTCGGCCACCCGCCACTCGCCGATGCATCCCGCACTCGTCAATCGTCAATCGTCAATCGTCAATCGTCAATCTATAATTCCGTCGTGCCCTACCACGCTGTCTTTCGTTGCATCGCCGGCTGCCACGGCGAGCACCCGCTCGACACGGCGATCTACAACTGCCCCGTCTGCGGCGACCTGCTCGAGGTCTCTCACGACGTCGAGGCGCTGAAGGATCGCAGCGCCGCGGCGTGGATGCGGTTGTTCGACGAACGCTACAAGCGGACGGAATGGCCCTTCGGCTCGTCGGTCTGGGGCAAGAAGGAATGGGTGTGCCCCGACGTCCGCGACGAGCACATCGTCTCGATGGACGAGGGCGGCACGAACCTATTCTGGGCCGAGCGCTTCGGCCGATCGCTTGGCGTGCCCGACCTGTGGGTCAAGCAGTGCGGCAACTCGCACACCGGGTCCTTCAAGGACCTCGGAATGACCGTGCTCGTCTCGATGGTGAAGCAGATGATGGCCGACGGCAGCCCGATTGCCGCCGTGGCCTGCGCGTCGACGGGCGACACGTCGGCTTCGCTGGCCGCCTACGCCGCCGCCGCGGGCATTCCCGCCATCGTCATCCTGCCGAAGGGCAAGGTCACCACCGCGCAGCTCGTGCAGCCGCTGGCCAACGGCGCGAAGGTCCTGTCACTCGACACCGACTTCGACGGCTGCATGGCGATCGTGAAGCGCCTGGCCGCCGAGCAGCGGGTCTACCTGGCCAACTCGATGAACAGCCTGCGCCTCGAGGGACAGAAGACCGTCGCGATCGAGATCGTGCAGCAGTTCGACTGGCAGGTGCCCGACGTCGTGATCATCCCGAGCGGCAATCTCGGCAACGTCAGCGCGCTCGGCGCGGGCTTCGATCTGCTCGAGACGCTCGGTGTCACCACCAAGCGACCCCGCATCGTCGTCGCGCAGGCGCAGGCGGCCAACCCGCTCTATCTCGCCTACACGAAGAACTGGGAGTTCGAGGCGGTCACCGCGAAGCCGACGCTGGCGTCGGCGATTCAGATCGGCAACCCCGTGTCGGTGCGGAAGGCGATCCGCGCACTGAAGAAGTACGACGGGATCGTCGAGCAGGCCAGCGAGCAGGAGCTGGCCGACGCGGCCGCCGAGGCCGACCGCACGGGCATGTTCAACTGCCCGCACACCGGCGTGGCGCTCGCAGTCCTCAAGAAGCTCGTCGCGCGCGGCGCGATCAGCCACAAGGACCGCACGGTGGTGATCTCGACGGCCAACGGCCTCAAGTTCACCGACTTCAAGATCGGCTATCACGAAAATCGGCTGGCCGGCATCACGTCGAGGCATGCCAACCAGCCGGTCGAGCTCGCGAACGATTACGACGCGGTCGTGAAGGCGCTCGCGAGCTGAACAGGCTCTGGGCTCTGGGCTCTAGACTCTGGGCAAGGTCGGCGTGACAGTGCGATCTGCCCAAACTCCAAAGTCCAAAGCCCGAAGCCTATAGCCTGCCCTCCTACTGCTTCGACGAGAACGCGTAGATCAGCGACACGCTGACCGTCGGCTGCGTCTTGGTCTTGTCGCCGCTGTCCTTCACGAAGAACTCCTTGTTCGAGAAGTCCGAGCGGAACTCGAACCGCGCCAGCAGGCCCACCGGCGTCTTGTATTCGCCGGTAAGGGTGAGCTCCTGCACGTTCTGATCGACGCCCGTCGTGAAGCCGTCCCCGTCGTGGTAGTACTCGTACCGGGGCGAGAACGCCCAGGTCGGCGTCGCCTGGTATTTCAGCCCGAGGGCCACCCCCTGCCACGCGACGGCGTCGTGCGCCTCGGCCGTGGTTGGCGTCGCCGCCACGGTGAGGCTGTCGTGACCGTAATCGTAGTTGCCAACCACACTCAGCTTGTCGCTCACGGCGTAGGTTGACACCACGTCGAACAGGTTGCGCGTGCCGCCATCGGCGTCGTCGTTCTGTTCCTTGCCCACCATGTAGTTGGTGACGAGGGAGAGCTTCGCGTTGGGCTTGAAGCTGATTCCGCCGCAGACCGTCTTCGCCTTGTTGTTGTCGACGACGTTGTTCCAGCCGTTCACCACGAAGCCGGTGACGCTCACCTTGTCGTTGATGGCGTACCCGAGACGCACGCCGGCGTGATAGTACGGGATCGCAAGGGCAAACAGCAGCGAGCGAGAGTAGTTCCAGTTGTCCTTGCTCTCGATGACCTCAGCCCCGTGCGGCGTGACGAACTTGCCGAAGTCGATAGTGAGGCCCTTCCCTACGGGCGCGAGGTACGACACGTAGGCCTGCTGGACGTACTTCAGGTAGTTGGTGCCGCCCGGCTCGAACGCGTTCACGAGGTCCGCCGTGTCGCCGGCGCCGAAGTCCATGCGGAAGCCGGCGCGGCTCTTGTCCGTCGGCGCCTTGAAGACGGCGATCTCGGCGTAGTTCAGGCTGAAGTTGTTGTGACGGACGTCGAAGTTCCTCAACTGCGGCCCGACCTTGTTGAACGCCCACCCGTAGTACCCGTCGACGAATCCATCCACCTCGATGCTGTGCAGGAAGTCTGGCGGCGGGGGATCAGCCGGCTTCGGATCGTCGGCCGTGGCCGCCGTGCCGGTGGTCGCGATCGCGACCGCGCTCGTCTGCGGGGCCGCAGCCGTCGTCGCCGCGGGGGTGGCCGCTCCTGGTCCGTCAGCCGCCATCGCGGCGGGAGCAAAACCGCCCATGAGAAGCGCCGCCACCGCGCCGCTCGCAATCTTCACCAGGCCGCTCGGGCCCGTTCCTGTACGCATCGGTACCAACCTCCAGAAAAGTGCGTGATCCTTCGTACGTTGCCCGACGCCAGAAAGGCATGAGCGCCGCATCAGGAAGTTGCGCAGGTGCGGCGGCGCGGGCGGTTGTCGATGCGTCCAACAGCACGCCGCGTACCAACTGCGTGCAGCACCCCGGACTGGACCGACCACCGGAAAATTGTTCGTAAACTCTGCGGGACCCCGCGCCATCACCGCGCCTGGCGTGAGACAACGATGTAAGGAGGGACGAGGGGGGCTACAAAGTTGTGGGAACTGGCTCTCGCTTCGCTCGAGCAGGGCCGCGTCGCTCTGCTCCGCGGCGAGGCCGGCTCGCTCACGCTCGCCGGCGTTGGCCGGCGCAGCCGGCCCGCCCGAACGCAGTGAGGGCCCTGCCCGCGCAGCGGGCCCCACCCGAGCGTAGCGAGGGCCCTTCTCTAGCCTCGAAATCGCACCGGGTCGATGTCGTACTTCCGGACCTTGTAGTTCAAGATCCGCTCGGTCGTGGAAAGCAGCTTCGACGCGCGCGCGCGGTTGCCGCGCGTGGACTTCAGCGCGTCCTGGATCAGATCGCGCTCGAAGGCCTCGACGGCCTCCGCGAGCGACACGCGCGGCACGGTGTCGGACGCTTCGGCGGTCTGCAGCGTCGGCGGCAGGTGGTGGGCGTGAATCACGGCGCCATCGCAGACGAGCACGGCGCGCTCGATCGTGTTCTCGAGCTCGCGCACGTTGCCCGGCCAGTGATAGCTGGTGAGCATGTCGATGGCGGGCGTCGAGATCCGCTTGATCAACTTACTGTGCTCGGTGGAGTACTTCTCGAGGAAATGATCCGCCAGCAGCATGATGTCCGGCTTCCGCTCGCGCAGCGGCGGCGCGAAGATCGTGAAGACGTTCAGGCGATAGAACAGGTCCTCGCGGAACGCCCCTTCCGGAATCAGCTTCTCCAGCGGCCGGTGCGTCGCGGCGATCAGCCGGACGTTGACGCGGACGCTCGACGTGCCACCGAGCCGCTCGAACTCGCGCTCCTGCAGCACGCGCAGCAGCTTCACCTGGGTGGCCAGGCTCAGGTCGCCGATTTCGTCCAGGAAGAGCGTGCCGCCGTCGGCCAGCTCGAATCGGCCCTTCTTCAGCCCCTGCGCACCGGTGAACGCGCCGCGCTCGTATCCGAACAGCTCGGACTCGATCAGCGACTCCGGCAGCGCCGCGCAGCTCACCTTGATGAACGGCTTCCGCGACCGCGCCGAGTTGTAGTGGATCGCGTGCGCGATCATCTCCTTGCCCGTGCCCGACTCGCCCCGCACCAGCACGGTCGTGTTCGTCTTGGCCACCTGCCCGACCTGGTCGTACACCTGCCGGATCGGCGCGCTCGTGCCGATCAGATGCTGGAACGCGAACCGATCGCGCAGTTCGTCTTTGAGGTGCGTGTTCTCCTCGACGAGCCGCCGGCGTTCCGCCTCGGCGAGCCGGCTCACCTTGATCCCCTGCGCGATCATCGAGCCGACCAGCTTGTAGAACTTCAGCGACCGGTCGTAATCGCGGTCGCGCCGGAACACCAGGTCGACGCTCAGCGCGCCGACGACCTTCTTGTTCACGACCAGGGGCACGCAGATGAAGGTCATCTCCTGCCGGTCCGCCCGCTTCGCCGCGCGGTTCAGGAGCAGCGGCTCGCGGCTCGCTTCCGGCACGACGATCGGCTTGCCGCTCTCGACGACGCGGCCGGTGATGCCCTCGCCGAGCCGGTACCGGGCCCGCTGGCCCTCCGGCGCGAGGCCGAGCGACGCCTTGATCGAGAGCTCGCCCGTCTCCTCGTCCAGAAGCGTGATGGCGCTCCGGACGACGCGATGGTGACGTTCGAGGATGTCGAGGGCCTGGGGTAAGGCGACACTCAGGTTCAGGGTCGCCGCCATCGCCTGGCTGATTTCGATCAGCGACGACAGACGCCGGATCTCCTTCGTCGCGCCGCGCGGATCGTTCGCGTCGCTGGACGCGCGGCTGGCCCGGCGCGGCGTTCCCACAATTTCGTCGGTTGGAGGCATCGGCTACGACAGGATTGTAGCCGGGTACCGGGGATCTTCAACCGTATTAGCTGGAACGATTACCGATCATCTCGGGAGGTCATGGAGCGGGTAAGGCAGGTCGAACGGCGGGTCGGTCAGGTCGGTCAGGTCAATCGGTTCGAGCGGATCGGGTCGGACGGGTGGGACCTCGCGGCTGGTCGAGACGGCACGGGCGTGCCGGGGCGCCCGAACGCTCCAGGGATCGCGGCTCGAAATCGGACCTGTCGTCCGCGCGGAATTCATACTGACGCCCCTCGGGCCGAGCCTATCCCGCCCCACTCGGTGCTATCGCCACTCGGAGGCTCACGGCTGCGGCCCTCGAATTCCGCGCTCCCTTCGGTCCGATTTCACGATGGCGCCCATCGCCGCGACCCTAGTCGCGTCGGTCGCCCCGCCCCGCCCGTGCCGACCTGATCGACCCGATCGGACCTGATCGACCTGATCGACCCGATCGACCCGTTCGTGACACCTATAATTCAGCCGATGCCGTCTTCCGCGACCGCCACGCCCTCATTCGCCATCTCGGCCGCGGACGGCCCGTTTGAAGGACCGCGCGCGCTCGCGCTTTACCGTGCGCTCGTCTTCCCGCGCCTCTTCGAAGAGAAGATGCTCGTCCTGCTCCGCCAGGGGCGGCTGTCGAAGTGGTTCTCCGGCATCGGGCAGGAGGCCATCGCCGTCGGCGTGACCGCCGCGCTCCAGCCAGACGATGCGATCCTGCCGATGCACCGGAACCTCGGCGTGTTCACCGGGCGCGGCGTGGACCTGCTCACGCTCGTGCGGCAGCTGCTCGGGCGCGACGGAGGCCTGACCGGCGGACGCGACCGCACCTTTCACGTCGGCATCCCGTCGCACCACATCGTGGGGATGATCAGCCATCTTGGCGCGATGCTGCCGGTGGCCGACGGGCTCGCGCTCGCCTATCAGCTGCGCGGCGAGCGGCGCGTGGCCGCGAGCTTCACCGGCGAGGGCGCGACCAGCGAGGGCGACTTCCACGAGGCCCTGAACCTGGCGGCCGTCTGGAAGCTGCCGGTGCTCTTCGTCGTCGAGAACAACCAGTACGGGCTGTCCACCCCCGTCAGCGAGCAATACGCCTGCGCGAAGTTGTCAGACCGCGCCGTCGGGTACGGGATGGCCGGCGAGACGGTCGACGGCAACGACGTGACGGCCGTGATTGCGGCCGTCACGCGCGCCGCCGGGCGGGGACGCGCGGGCGAGGGGCCGACGCTTCTCGAGTTCGAGACGTTCCGGATGCGCGGGCACGAGGAAGCGTCAGGTGTCGCCTACGTGCCTCCGCACCTGTTCGAGGAATGGGCGAAGAAGGATCCGATCCTGCGCTTCGAAGAGCGGCTGCTTGCAGACGGCACGCTGATGCCGGCGACACGCGACAACGTCCGAGCCGAGTTCAAGGCGCTGATCGACCGAGTGGTGGACGAAGCCCTGGCGTCACCGGAACCGAACTCAACTGACGCTCGGGAGCTGGGGGACGTGTACGCGAAGGGCCCGGCTTCGCCGGCGAAGGCCGCTTGGCTTCCTCCGGTCCCTTCGCGGCAAGGCCCCGCACTGCGCGCGGGCAAAGGCCCGAAGGGCCCTGCCGCCGAGGGCGGCCCCGCCGGCGAAGCTGGCCCCCGCCGCGAAGCGGCCACCGCCAACGAAGCCGGCCCACCTGTCCGCTACATCGATGCCATCTCCGATGCCCTGACGATCGCGCTGGAGCGCGACCCGGGCGTCGTGCTGCTCGGCCAGGACATCGCGGAGTACGGCGGCGCCTTCAAGGTCACCGCCGGGATGGTCGAGAAGTTCGGGCGGTCGCGCGTGCGCAACACGCCGATCATCGAATCGGGTGCCATCGGGGCTGCGATGGGCCTCGCGCTCGAGGGGTTCACGCCGATGGTCGAGCTCCAGTTCGGCGACTTCATCACCTGCGGCTTCAACCAGGTCGTCAACAACCTCGCCAAGACACACTACCGCTGGGGCTCCGGCATCGGCGTCGTCCTGCGGTTGCCGGTCGGCGGCGGCACCGGCGCAGGCCCGTTCCATTCGCAGAACCCCGAAGCGTGGTTCGCGCACGTGGCCGGGTTGAAGGTCGTGGCGCCGGCGACGCCACGCGATGCCAAGGGCCTGCTGCTCGCGGCGTTCGAGGACGGGAATCCCGTGCTTTACCTCGAACACAAGTTCCTCTACCGGTCGTCGAAAGGGCCGGTTCCGTCCGGCTACTTCGTCGAGCCGATCGGGCCCGCCCGCGTCGCGCGCGAGGGGTCGGACGTCACCGTCGTCACGTGGGGCGTCGGGGTCGGCTGGGCGCTCGACGCCGCCGAGACGCTTGCCTCCGACGGCGTGTCGGTCGAGGTGGTCGACCTCCGGACGCTCGTGCCGTGGGACCGCAACGCCGTGCTCACGTCGGTGAAGAAGACGACGCGCGCACTCGTGCTGCACGAAGCGCCGCTCACCGGCGGCTTCGGCGGCGAGATCGCCGCGGCGATCGGGCAGGACGCCTTCGCGTGGCTCGACGCGCCGGTGACGCGAGTGGCCGGGCTCGACATGCCTGTCCCCTTCAGCAAGGCGCTCGAGGAGATCTACTCGCCGAAGGGCCGTCTGCTCGCCGCGCTCCGCGGCGTGCTCGCGTACTAGTGCCGGGGCTGAAGCCCCGGCCTACTGCTCCAACTACAGACTGCAGTAGGGCGGGGCTTCAGCCCCGCCACGCGACGCGCCGATGCACAGAAGTTTTGCAACTCTCAGCACCGAAAACGTTTATCATGCTTTGGCATGAGCACAACGAGCAGTCGCCTGCGTCAGGCGATGACGCCCGGTGAAGCCTGGAGCGTCACCGACGCCAACGAGCTCTACGAAGTGTCTCGTTGGGGCAAAGGCTACTTCTCGATCAACAGCAGTGGGAACGTCCAGGTTCATCCCGCGAAAGACCCGTCGCGCGCGATCGACCTCAAGCAGCTCGTCGACGACCTGCAGGCGCGCGGCATCACGGTCCCGCTCCTCATTCGATTCAGCGACATCCTCAAGCACCGGCTTGGCGACATCCACGACGCCTTCCAGGCGGCGATCGCCCAGCACCAGTACAACGGCCGCTACTGCTGCGTGTACCCGATCAAGGTCAACCAGCAGCGGCAAGTGGTCGAGGAAGTCCTCAATTTCGGCGCGCCGTACCAGTTCGGCCTCGAAGCGGGCAGCAAGCCCGAGCTGCTTGCCGTGATCGCGCTGGCGTCCAACGAGACGCCCATCATGTGCAACGGCTTCAAGGACGCCGAATATATCGAGACCGTGATGCTCGCCCAGAAGATGGGCCGCAACATCATTCCGGTCGTCGAGAAATACACCGAGCTGAACCTGATCCTCGAGTACTCGGAGAAGATCGGCGTCCGGCCGAACATCGGGATGCGCGTGAAGCTGGCCGCGCGCGGCGGCGGACGCTGGCAGGGGTCGGCCGGCTATCGGTCGAAGTTCGGTCTGACGGTCGCCGAGATCCTGCAGGGGCTCGACGAGCTGAAGCAGCGCGGCATGGCCGACTGCTTCAAGCTGCTCCACTTCCATCTCGGCAGCCAGATCCCGAACATCCGCGTCGTCAAGCACGCGTTGAACGAGGCGGCACGGATCTACACCGAGCTCCACAAGGCCGGCGCCGGGTTGCAGTACCTCGACGTGGGCGGCGGCCTGGGTGTGGACTACGACGGCTCGCAGACCAACTTCGAGTCGAGCACCAACTACACGCTCGATGAGTACGCCAACGACGTCGTCTACCACATCCAGAGCGTGTGCGACGAAGCCGGGGTCCCGCACCCGACGATCATTTCGGAGAGCGGGCGCGCGGTGGTGGCGTACCACTCGGTGCTCGTGTTCAACGTGCTCGGCGTGTCGGCGTTCGGCGGCAACGGCGGTCCCAAGCTGCCGAACCCCGAAGAAGTCGAGCAGCCGCTCATCGATCTCGCGGACACCTACAACAACCTCACCACGCGAAACGCGCTGGAGAGCTTCCACGACGCGCAGCAGGCGCTCGACATGGCGCTGAACCTGTTCTCGGGCGGCTATCTGCCGCTCGACCAGCGGTGCCAGGCCGAGGGGCTGTACTGGGCGATCTCGTCGAAGCTGCAGAAGATCGTCCAGCAGATGGACGAGGTGCCGGAGGATCTGCAGGGGCTCGATGACCAGTTGTCGTCCACCTACTTCTGCAACTTCTCGCTCTTCCAGTCGATCCCGGACAGCTGGGCGATCAAGCAACTGTTCCCCGTACTGCCGATCCACCGACTGAACGAGCGGCCCACCGAGCACGCCGTGCTCGGCGACATCACCTGCGACTCGGACGGCAAGATCGATCAGTTCATCGATCGCCGCGACGTCAAGCGCACGCTGCCGCTGCACACGCTCAACGAGTCGCCGTACATGCTCGGCGTGTTCCTGGTCGGCGCGTACCAGGAAATCCTGGGCGACATGCACAACCTCTTCGGCGACACGCACGCCGTGCACGTCCGCCTGGACGCCGAGGGCAACGTCGTCCTCGAAGCCCTGATCAAGGGCGACACGGTCAAGGAAGTGCTCGACTACGTCGAGTTCGATCCCGAGATGCTGATGCACCGCATGCGCACCGACGTCGAGTCCGCGGTGCGCGAAGGGCGGATCGACCTCGAGCAATCCGGCCGCCTGCTGCGATTCTACGAAGACGGCCTGGACGGGTATACGTATCTCGAGGGTGGTGAGTAGGCTCTGGGCTTCGGGCTCTGGGCTTCGGACGGATCACGCTGTCACGCCGATTTCCCAGAGCCGAGAGCCCAAAGCCCTGGAGCCCGGGCATTCAGCGAAGCTGAAAACTGACCGTCACCGTCATCACCACGGGCACCGCTATGCCGTTCAACCGCGTCGGCGTGAACACCCACTGACGCACTGCGTCGAGCGCCGCTTCCTCGAGAAACGGGGCCGGCCGCACTGAGCGCGCCGACTGCACGTGCCCATCGACGCCAATCACGGCTTCGATGATCACCATCCCCTCGATCCGCGCCTGCTGCGCGACGACGGGATAGCGCGGCGGGACGTCGCGCACCTTCTTCGGCGGCAGGATGTCGCCGCCAACTCTGAGGGGCTTCTGTGGCGGCGCCTGCTCGACGAAGCCTCCGCCGCCGTCGCTCACCGGTACGCCAGGAAGGCCGAGGCCCTCGCCCGGAGGCATCCCGGTGTCGAAGGTACCCGCCGCCTCATGCGATGGGGCGATGTGATCGGGCACTGTCAGAGGAGCCACATCGGGGTTCGGCGCTGATGTGGGGCTGAGTGGCTTCGACCGAGGCTCTCCGGGCGGTCGCGGCGCGGGCGGCAACGCCGGGATCTTGACCTCGATGTAAATCGGCGCGGCGTGGGCCGGGTCGGGCAACTCGGCGTCGGCCATGATCGGCGCGATGAACACGCCCGCGAGCACCACGCCGTGCGCGGCGATCGACAACGGCAGCAGCCACGCACGTCGGCGCGCGACAGGGGCAGGGCGAAACAATTCAGCTGGCATCGAGGCCTCCTTCTCAGGGTGGGCGCGATGACCAGCAGCGCTGCGGTCTTGAAGGATTGGACACCGGGCTGCTTGAAACGGGTCAGAGGTTCCAGGTTCCGGTTCCGGGTTCCGGGTTCCAGGTTAGGCCCCTCCTGTAGCGCAGGCCTTCAGGCCTGCCGAGTCGCCAATTCTAGGTGCTAGACTGAGAATGTATGCCTGCCGCAACTGACAAGGTCCTGCCGGCCGTCGAGACGCTCACGAACCTCCTGCAGACGGTGCCCGCCGACGCGCGGCGCGAGAAGGCGCTCTACCACCTCGATCGTCTGCAGAAATCGCTCATCGCCTCCCATCAGGAGGCCGTCCGCTTCGCGGGATTCACGGTCAACAAGACCGTCCACGACTCACCCGACTGGGGACCGAAGGTCGCCGAGGCCATGGAGGCGCTCCGCGTCTCGCTGGCGCAATCGGGCCACGATTTCCTCAAGGGGAACTGAACGCGGAAGGGCGATTGCGGAATGCGGATCAACCCGCAACCGTCAACCCGCAACCGTCAGGCGTCAGCCGAGCGCCTTCTTCAGCAACGCCATCTGACCGGCGTGATACGCGTCGTGCTGGATGATGCCGTGCAGCATCACGGCGACGCTCACGCCAGTGCCAAGCCCCGCATCGCGCGACGGACCGACGAGGGCATTCCAGCGCGCCGCAGGGAGCGCCACGATCGCTTCGCGGAGTTGGCGATGCGATCGATCGAGTTCGGCAAGCGTCGCCTTCCATCCACCTGCTGACGGCCCGGGCCAGTCGCCACACGCCGGCAACCCAGGCGCCTTCCCCTCCAGACGCTCCCGCACTTCATCACGCCACCCGGCGACGTGGCGTGCGATTTCGCCGATGGTGTGCGCCGCCTTCAGCGGCCGGGCTTCGGCGTCCGAGGCCGCCACTCCCGTGACAACGCTCATGACTGACGGACCGTGCCAGGCGTCTCCGTCATGCACGCGATCCAGCATCTCGAGCAGAAGCTCCAGTTCGGTCATGTCCGCAGAATACGCCACCTGCAAACCCACCCACCCATGGACCTAGGGACCCATGGACTCATGGACTCATGGACTCATGGACCTTGTTACCATCCCCCCGTGCCCAACCTCGTCGCCGCGCTCGTCGAGGCTGTCTCCGACGGCGATCTTTCGACAGCCGCCGCCCTGCTCGATCAGGATCCGTCGCTCGCGCGCGCGTTGCACGGCGGCGCGTCGCCACTGCACTACGCCGCGGTGCACGGGCAGCAGGACGCTGTCGACCTGCTCATCGATCGCGGCGCGACCCTCGAAGCCGTCGACCATGAGTACGGCGCGACGGCGATCGGCTGGGCCAACGAAAAGGGTCACATGGCCCTGGTCCATCACATGCGGGCGCGCGGCGCCCGCCTCAGCCTGCACATGGCCGCGGCGTTGGGCTTTCTCGAAGACGTGAAGGAGCTTGCGGCGCGGCACCCTGATCAGCTGAACCACCTCGTCGGGTACGGCGCGCCGCTCCACATGGCAGCCCTGTGGGGTCACGACGAGATCGTCGCGTGGCTGCTGGCGCACGGCGCGAATCCGCTGCGACGCAATCAGGACGGAGAGCTGGCGATGACCATCGCGAATCGCCAGGCGTTGTCGGATGCGTCGCAGACGCCGATCGTCTCAGCCGAGCGGCGCAAGGGAATCGTTGAAGGCTGCCGGCGCGCGGCGGAACTCCTCCGGCCGGTCACGACGGAGCCGGTCTAGGGGCCATGATTCCATGGGTTCATGAGTTCATGGGTCCATGGGTCCATGGGTCGATAGCTGGCCGCGAATTGGGGATTGGCATGTGGGGTGAGCGCTTGCTGGCCCCATGGCCCCATGGACCTATGGACCTATGGACCCACGGACCTCAGCGCCGCGCAGGCGCGGTCCTTCAGCGGACCAGTCGCCTGGCACAGCGCCGTGAGCCGGCTCTTCGCGGAATCCGTCGCGCCGGTTCGCGCCTCCGCGGTCGCTCGCAGCCACTCCATTTCCGGATGCGCCTCGCCCGCGCCCAGAGACGCGGCCTTTTCGAGGGCCGTTCGCGCGTCGGCGTCGGCGTCGATCAGCAGCCGGCTCGCGCCGAGATAGAACCAGCCGTCCGCCGCGATGGGATGCGCGGCGGTGAACGCGGCCAGCCTTGTCGCCGCAGCCGTGTAGTCCTTCTTCCGATACGGCTCGAGCGCCTTCGTCAATGCCGCGCCCGTCGGGTCCGACCCGCGCATGACAAGGACGGTGGCCGCCGGCAGGACGAGCGCCGGCGGTTCGATCGCCCATCGCGGAGTGGGCACAGGCGCGACGGGTGCAGCCGTCTGGGACTCGATGAGCGCCAACTCCTGCCCGTCGATCACTATGTGCTGCCCATGCATCCGCCACCACGCGCTCAAGCCGATCCCCGCGAGGATCACGGCAGCCACGAGCACGGCCCACCGCCCGCGGACGCCCGATGCCGCGATGACGCGCGCGTCGAGGCTTGCCGGCGGCGCACTCTCGTCCAGCCGCGCCAGATCCGCCGCGAGCGCCTGACAGGCCGCGCATCGCGCCAGGTGCGCCGAGACTTCCCGGCGCAGATCATCCGGCACCGCGTCCCCGGCCAGCACCATCAGGTGCTCTGGCGGCGGACAGCCGCGTTGCCGTGCATTCGGCCCGATGTCGGCTTCGAACTCTTCGCTCATTCCGGTCTCACGGCGAACCGCTTGCGCAGCAGCTCGCGTGCGTACTGCAGGTAGCCCTTCACTTGCGTTTCCGTCAGCCCGAGCCGCCGCGCGATGTCGGCGCGATCGAGATCGTAGACATACCGAAGATGCAGGCAGACGCGGTGCACGGGCTTCAGCTCGTCCACGCGCAGCCACCACGGATCAAACGGCGCCGCCGGCTCGACGTTGGGCTCGCCCGGCGGAATGCCGCCCAGATACCGCTGCTCCACCGCGCGGCGCCGCCAGTAGTCGACGCTCCGGTTCCGCACCACCACGAACAGCCATCCGGGGAGCTCGTCGAGGCGGATCGACGTGGAATGCCTGTGCAGCTCGAGGAACGCCTCGGCGGCCAGGTCTTCCGCCACGTCGTGCCGCCCTACGCATTTGAGTGCATAGCGGAAGACAGCACGTGCGTGCTGCCGGTAGGCAGCGTCGAACCCGTCCATTGATGATTACGCGCCGCCCTTGCTGATCGGAAGAAGCCGGCGAATGCAGGGTCCCACGAGCCGAATTGCAGGCCTGAAGGCCTGCGCTACATCGAGATCCCGGGAGCGGATCGCACTGTTGCGCAGACATTCAGGTCTGCCCCCGCCCATGCCCTGGAGCGGCTAACAGCGTCCCACGGGGGTCGGGTCGTACGCAAGGTTCGGCGTCAGCCAGCGCTCGGCCTCTTCTGCCGTCACGCCCTTGCGCCTCGCGTAGTCGGCCAGCTGATCGTGCCCGATGCGGCCCACCATGAAATACCGCGCGTCAGGATTGGCGAAATACAGGCCGCTGACGCTCGCCGCGGGCAGCATCGCGAAACTCTCGGTGAGCGAGACCCCGGCGTGCTCGGCGTGGAGCAGCGTGAACAGGGGCGCCTTGAGCGTGTGATCCGGGCACGCGGGATAGCCGAACGCCGGGCGGATGCCGCGGTACTTCTCGGCCGTGAGATCGTCGCTCGACAGCTGCTCGCCGGCGCCGTAGCCCCAATCGGCGCGCGCCTGCTGATGCAGGTATTCGGCGAATGCCTCCGCGAGACGATCGGCCAGCGCCTTCACCATGATGGCGTCGTAGTCGTCGTGGTCCGCCTCGAAGCGGCCGGCCAGCTCGTCGGCGCCGATGCCGGCCGTGACCGCAAACGCGCCCAGGTAGTCGCGCCGGTCGCTGCCGATCGGCGCGATGAAGTCGGCGAGCGACCGGTTCGGACGCCCGTCGGCAATCGGCTCCTGCTGCCGCAGCATCGGGAATCGTGTGAGCTCCGTGCCGCGCGACTCGTCGGCGAACACGACGATGTCGTCGCCGTCGCTGGCCGCGGGCCAGAACCCGTAGACGCCGCGCGCCTCGAGCAGCCGCTCCTTGATGATCCGGTGCAACAGCGCTTGGGCGTTGTCGTACAGCTCGCGGGCCGCGTCGCCGTATTCCGGGTGGTCGAAGATCGCCGGCACGCGGCCCTTCAGCTCCCACGCGTGGAAGAAGAACGTCCAGTCGATGTAGGGCACGAGCGTGGCGAGCGGAACCGTCACGTCGCGCCGTCCGAGGAACGCCGGCACCGGCAGGTCCGCGGCGTTCCAGTCGATCTTCAGTCGGTTGGCCTTCGCGTCCGCATACGTCAACAGCGGCTTGCCCTGGCGCGCGCCGTGCTGCTGGCGCAACGTCTCCTGCTCCATTTTCGTGGACGCCAGGAACGCGCCGCGCTGCGTCTCGCTCAGCAGGCTCGACACGACGTCCACCGCGCGCGACGCGTCGAGCACGTGCACCACCGGTCCGCTGTACTCCGGCGCGATCTTCACCGCCGTGTGCTGCCGGCTCGTCGTCGCGCCGCCGATCAGGAGCGGCAGTTTCAGGCCACGGCGCTCCATTTCGCGCGCGACCGAGACCATCTCGTCGAGCGACGGCGTGATGAGGCCGCTCAAGCCGATCAGGTCCACGTGCTCTTCGGCGGCCGTGCGCAGGATGACGTCCTGGTGCACCATCACGCCGAGGTCGATCACCTCGTAGTTGTTGCAGCCCAGGACGACGCCGACGATGTTCTTGCCGATGTCGTGAACATCGCCCTTCACGGTCGCCATCAGGACGCGGCCCTGCGCGCCGCGTCCGCCGGCGGCCTTCTCGGCCTCCATGTACGGCTCGAGATACGCCACGGCCTTCTTCATCACGCGCGCGCTCTTCACGACCTGCGGCAGGAACATCTTGCCGGCGCCGAAGAGCTGACCGACGGTCTTCATGCCGTCCATGAGCGGGCCCTCGATGACCTCCAGGGGCCGCGCGAACTTCTGCCGCGCCTCTTCGGCGTCCTGCTCGATGAAATCGACGACGCCGTGGACGAGCGCATACGCCAGGCGCGCCTCGACGGTCGCCTCACGCCACGTCAGATCGCGCTCGCGCTTCTTGCCGCTGCCCTTCACCTGCTCGGCGAACTCCACCATCCGCTCGGTCGCGTCGGGCCGCCGGTTGAAGATGATGTCTTCGACGTGCGTGAGGAGCTCCGCCGGGATGTCTTCGTAGACGGCCAGCTGCCCCGCGTTGACGATTCCCATGTCGAGGCCGGCCTGAATCGCGTGATACAGGAACGCGGAGTGAATCGCCTCGCGGACGATGTCGTTGCCACGGAACGAGAACGAGAGGTTGCTGATGCCGCCGCTGACCCTCACGCCGGGACACGTGGCCTTGATGACGCGCGTGGCCTCGATGAAGTTCTTCGCGAACTCGTTGTGCTCCTCGATGCCGGTGGCGATGGCGAGGATGTTCGGGTCGAAGATGATGTCGGTCGGATCGAAGCCGGCCTGCTCGGTCAGCAGTTTGTAGGCGCGCTGACAGATCGACACCTTGCGCGCGACGGTTTCGGCCTGACCCTTCTCGTCGAACGCCATGACGACGACCGCCGCGCCGTACTGGCGGACGAGGCGCGCTTTGGCCAGGAAGTCGGCCTCGCCTTCCTTCATGCTGATCGAGTTGACGACGGGCTTGCCCTGCACGCATTTCAGGCCTGCCTCGATGACCGACCACCTCGAGCTGTCGATCATGAACGGCACGCGCGCCACTTCGGGCTCGGTCGCCAGGTAGTTCAGGAACGTCGTCATCGCATGCTCGGAGTCGAGCATGCCCTCGTCCATGTTCACGTCGAGGATGTTGGCGCCGCCACGCACCTGCTCGAGCGCGACCTGCACGGCCGCCGCGTAATCGCCGGCCTTGATGAGCCGCGCGAACTTTGCCGAGCCGGTGACGTTGGTCCGCTCGCCGATCATCTGGAAGTTGGAGTCGGGGCGGACGGTGAGGGGCTCGAGACCGGACAACTGCAGGTTGTAGGTTGCGGGTTGCGGATTGTCGCTTGCGGATTGCGGGTTGCTGCCCGCTGCCCGCTGCCCGCCGCCCGCTGACTGATCCCTGCGCCCTGACCCCTGACCCTTGGGCGAACGCGGAGGAAGGCCTTTCACGGCCGCGGCGATCGCCCTGATGTGCTCCGGCGTCGTGCCGCAACAGCCGCCGACGATGTTGACGAGGCCGCGGCGGGCCATGTCGAGCAACAGCGCCGAGGTCTCCGCGGGCAGCTCGTCGTACGCGCCGAAGGCGTTCGGCAGGCCCGCATTGGGATAGCAGCTGACGAAGCAGGTCGCCACGTTGGCGAGCTCTTCGATGTAGGGCGCCATGTCGCGTGCGCCGAGGGCGCAGTTGATGCCGACGCTGAACGGCTTCGCGTGTGCGATGGACGTCCAGAACGCGTCCACCGTCTGGCCCGAGAGCGTGCGGCCGCTGCGATCGGTGATCGTGACCGAGATCATCACCGGGATTCGGCGGCCGGCGCGCTCGAACTCGAGCTCGCACGCGATGATCGCGGCCTTGGTGTTGAGCGTGTCGGTGATCGTCTCGATCAGGAGCACGTCCGAGCCGCCGTCGAGGAGGCCCCGGACCTGCTCGCGATACGCGTCGCGCATCTGGTCGAACGTCACCGCGCGCGCTGACGGATCGTTGACTTCCGACGACATCGACAGCGTCCGGTTCGTGGGGCCCATCGACCCGGCGACGAAGCGCGGCCGGTCAGGCGTGCGCGCCGTCCACTCGTCTGCCGCCTGCCGCGCGAGCTTCGCGCCTTCGAGGTTCAGCTCGTAGCTGAACGCCTCGAGCGCGTAGTCGGCTTGCGAGATGGCCTGGCTGCTGAACGTGTTGGTCTCGATGATGTCGGCGCCGGCCTCGAGGTACTCGCGATGGATGTCGAGGATCACGTCGGGCCGCGTCAGCACGAGCAGGTCGTTGTTGCCCTTCAGCTCGCGGCCGTGGTCCGCGAAGCGCGTGCCGCGGAAGTCACCTTCCTGCAGCTTGCGCCGCTGGATCATCGTCCCCATCGCGCCATCCAGGATCAGGATGCGCTCGCGGGCGGCATGTTCGAGTTGATCGAGTCGATCGGTCACGAATATCTCTCCATCTGTAGCTGTCGGCTGTCAGCTGGCGGCCGTCAGCCCTCGCTTACTACCCGCTGACAGCTGTCCGCTGGCCGCTACTTCGTTCCGCTGGCAATCAACACCGTGAACGGATCCCCCGCGAGGCTCGCGCCGGTCGTCACGCGCACGTTCGTCAGCCCGGCGTCGGCCAGCAGGCGCTCGAGCTCGTGGTCCTCGAAGCCGAGCCACTTGTCGCCGAAGCGCTCGCGCACCCACGCTTCGGCGTGCCGGCGCAGATCCAACACGACGACGCGGCCGCCGGGCCGCGTGATCCGCGCCGCCTCGCTGAGCGCACCGGCCGGCGACTCGGCGTGATGCAGCGCCTGCGACAGCAGCGCGATGTCCACCGACGCATCCGGCACCGGCAGGCGCTCGAGCTCGCCCTGCTTCCAGGTCACGTTGCCGACGCGCCGGCGCTTGGCGAGCGCCCGGGCGCGATCGAGCACTTCGCGCGACCGGTCGATCGCGATGACCTGGCGCGCGAAGCCGGCGGCCTCGATGGCGAGATAACCGTCGCCGCAGCCGATGTCCGCGACGTCGCAGGCCGGCAGGAGGTGTCCCAGCGCGCGCGCCCACGCGGCCCAGCTCCGGCCCGGCACGAGCTGCCGCCCGTCGCCGTGTGTCGCGAAGCTCTCTTTCCGGAGGCGCTGCACTTCCTTCAGGCGCGCGGCGTCGGCCCTGGCGGCGGCGTCGTTCGCCGTCGAGGCAAAGATCTTCTCGAGCATCTGCCAGACGTCGGCGAGGCCGTTGCGCGACGCCGGGCTCGTCGCCTGGTAGTACACGAAGCCACCTTCGCGCCGCTCCTCGACGAGGCCGCTGTCGCGCAGCAGCCCGAGATGCCGCGACACGCCGGACTGCGCGATGCCGAGGATCCCCGTCAGCTCGGTGACGTTCAGCCGCTCCTTCGCCACCAGGCGCAGCAGGCGCAGGCGCGCGTCGTCGCCCAGCAGGCGGAAAAGCGCTGGGGCATCTTTCATATCTATAAATGTAGATGTATGGATGGCTGGAGTCAAGGGACGTGTCGGGCCCTGGGAGGGCTTCGCGGTCGGGTCCTGGGAGGCTTCGCTCCAGGGTCCTTCGGAGACTTCGCGACCGGGTCTTGGGTGACTTCGCGGTCGGGTCCTGTAAATTTTTCGCAAAATCCGGGACGGAGGGACGCCCAGCGGGATCGCTGACGGAAGGGTTCCAAACCTGCAGCGGCCGACTTACGTCTCAAGTAATAGCTGACGAGTTCGCGGTCCTCAGGGGGTCACGCGGGCGCGATCACGCCATGGGTCTACGGGCCGTGTCGGGGCTCCTCGGCACGGTCCGTAGTGTTTTTGGGAACAGAACTGCGGATCACGCAACGGCAGGCCTGAAGGCCTGCGCTACGCACCGCAGCACCGCACCACTACGTCCGCTCCCAGTCCGGAACCCAGTCCTTGATGGCGCGCTTGATGTCGTCGCGCGACAGCCGCTCGGCGAGGGCGCGATCGACGAGCGCCGGCAGCTCAGCGTCCGACGCGAACCGCAGGCCCACGAGCTGCGCCGTCGTCAACTGGCCGATCTTCGAGTGCTGGTCGCGGGGCAATAGATCCATCAGCCGGAGGCGCATCTCCAGACGGATGATCCGGTTCTGCAACTTCGTCGTGTAGACGCGGGAGATCGAGACGAGCGCGACGGTGGAGAGCGCCAGCAGGATCAGACCGGCCTGCCCCGAGTGCACGCCGCGGAGCCAATCGCCCGCGAAGATGACGAGCGCCGCCGTCGCGAAGATGCTGGCCGCCCAGGTCAGATACGGCCGATGCCCGTGGTTCGCGTACGACTGCTGGCGCGAGGGTTCGCTCATGAGCGCTCCATCTTGAAGACGTGATTCTGTTTGTAGACGGTGCGGGCGGGACGCCAGATCGGCACCAGCCGCCGCCGGACAGGGTGGGCGGGCACCCAGAAGCCGTACTCGCGCTTCTCGATCTGCCACCCCACGGCCGTCGTCCCGCGCAGCGTGACCTTCAGCCGGCTCTCTTCCGACAGCAGAAACAGGAAGCAGTCGTACGCGTCCTCAGATCGCTCAAAGCGGTCGGTCCACTCTTCGCCCCGCACCTCGTACTCACGGTCGCTCCGCACGACCAGGACCACGGGAAAACCGTCGTCGGTCGCTGCGGGAACCGTCAGCGAGCGCGGGGTGGCCTCGAAGCGAAGGCCGTCGCCGGGAAGCGCCCTTGCTGCGCGATCGATCACCGACGCCACAAGGACCCCGCGGCGTCAATACCCGCAGGACGCGCCAGCGTCAGTTTCGCGGGACCCGGCTGCGTCAGTTCCGAAGGACCCGACAGCGAAGTCTCCCAAGGACGCCACTGCGAAATCCCCCAAGGACCCGACTGCGTGAGTGCCCGACGACTCATTCGAGAAACAACCTGTACGCGTCGTTCTCGAACTCCGAGAGGTACGGATATCCGAGCTGATCCAGGAACGCGCGGAACTCCGACAGCTGCTCGTCCGGCACCTCGAACGCCGCCAGCACGCGTCCGAAATCGGCGCCGTGGTTCCGGTAGTGGAACAGGCTGATGTTCCACCGGCCGCCGACGGCGTCGAGAAACTGCATCAGCGCGCCAGGGCGCTCCGGGAATTCGAACCGGCACGGCCGCTCGTGCCGCACGTCGCGCGCGCGGCCGCCGACCATGTGGCGCACGTGCAGCTTCGCCATCTCGTTGTCGGAGAGATCGACGGTCGCCGAGCCGGCCTGGTTGAGCGACTGCGCGAGCGCCGCCGCGTCTTCGCGTGACGCCGTGGCGACGCCGACGAAGATGTGTGCCTGGTCGCGGCTCCCCAGCCGGTAGTTGAACTCGGTGACCACGCGCGGGCCGAGGCGGGCGCAGAACTCGCGGAAGGCGCCGGGCTGCTCGGGGATCGTCACCGCGAAGATGGCTTCGCGCGCCTCGCCGAGCTCCGCGCGCTCGGCGACGAAGCGCAGGCGATCGAAGTTCATGTTCGCGCCGCTGAGCACCGCGGCGAGCTTGCCCGTCGGCCGCTTCTCTGCCGTCCACCGCTTGAGCCCGGCGACCGCCAGCGCGCCCGCCGGCTCCATGATGCTGCGCGTGTCGTCGAAGACGTCCTTGATCGCCGCGCAGATCTCGTCGTTGGTCACGCGGACGACTTCGTCCACCGTCTGCTGCGCGAGCGCGAAGGTGTTCACGCCGACCTCGCGAACCGCCACGCCATCCGCGAAGATCCCCACGCGGTCCAGCGTCACGCGCCGGCCGGCGGCCAGCGAGCGATACATCGCGTCGGCCTCGAACGGCTCGACGCCGACGATCGTCACCTGCGGCATCAGCGCCTTGATGTAGCTGGCGATGCCCGTGATGAGCCCGCCGCCGCCGACCGGGACGAACACGGCCTCGAGATCGCGATGGCTCTGCCGGAGGATCTCATCGCCGATCGTGCCCTGGCCCGCGATCACCATGGGGTCGTCGAAGGGGTGGATCAGCGTCGCGCCGCTGTCGCGCTGCAGCTGATCGCAGTGAATCTTGGCGTCGGGGTA
Source organism: Acidobacteriota bacterium (assembly GCA_046735235.1). Classification (GTDB taxonomy): domain Bacteria; phylum Acidobacteriota; class Vicinamibacteria; order Vicinamibacterales; family JAENWD01; genus JAENWD01. The sequence continues at coordinate 24,568 of JBKPSY010000037.1, forward strand.
CGTGTCGCCGTGGAGCACGACCTCGGCGCCCATCGCCCGCACCGCTTCCACCTTGATCTCGGGCGTCGTCCGCGGCATGACGATCTGCGCGCGGATGCCGAGCCGGCGCGCGGAGAAGGCGACGCCCTGGGCGTGATTCCCCGCGCTCGACGCGATGATCCCGCGCGCCCGTTCCGCCGCCTCGAGGTGGGCGATGCGGTTGTAGGCGCCGCGCAGCTTGAAGCTGAAAACAGGTTGCAGGTCCTCGCGCTTGAACAGGACGCCGACGCCCAGCCGCCCCGACAGCCGCGGCGCGGGCTCGAGCGGCGTCTCGCGGCAGACGTCGTACACCCGGCTCGTCAATACGAGGCGCAGGATCTGCTCGACAGTTGGTGGGGCCAGACTTGCGAAATCCATCCGGGATTCCGGCGATTATAGGGGCACGCTGCGATTCAGCGGAAAAGTCGCCGGATAGGACGAGTTCAGGAACGAGTTCACCTGGATTTCGGGATTTCAAGGATTCACTTGGGGGGACGAGCCTGTCACGTCAAACTCAATCCCTTAAATCCCAGAATCCAGGTGCCTTTTTTGATCGTGAAGCCATCCTCCGAAGTCCAGGTGACGAACCAACCAAATTGGTGTCCAATCCGTCCAATCCGGCGACGGGCGCCGCGGGGCGGCGTTAACGCCTCGCCGCACGCAGACGTCATTCAGAATACGCACACGATGATCGCCCCGTCTGACGGCCCTGGGAGGGTCCGACCCGTCCTCCTGACGCGCCGGCTGCGCGCGGGCGCGCTGCCGCTGGTGCTCGTTGCGGCTGCCTTCGCGGGTTGCCGCCTCATCGGCGGTGCGCCCGTCGCCGCCGCAAACGCCGATTCGAAGGCGCTGCCCCCGCTTGCGCGCCGCGATTTCGTCCGCCACGTCCGCCTCACCGGCCTCACGGAAGCCACACGCTCCTACGTCGTCACGACGCCGTTGCTCGCGGGATCGAACCAGGGCTCGATGGTAATCACGAAGCTCGCGGCCGCCGGATCGAGCGTCAAAGTGGGCGACGTGCTCGTCGAGTTCGATCGGCAGGGCCAGGAGACGCAGGCGCTCGACAAGAAAGCCGAGTACGACGACCTCGTCCAGCAGATCGCCCAGAAGAAGGCGGAACAGGACGCCGCGGTCGTCAAGGACCAGAGCGAGATCGCGCAGGCTGGCAACGCCGTGAAGAAGTACGAGCTCGAGGTCCTGAAGAACGAGATGCTGTCGCGCATCAAGGCCGAGCAGAACGATCAGGATCTCGACGAAGCGCGCGCGAAGCTGACGGCCTTGAAGGCCCTCTACGACATCAAGCGCACCGCGGCCGCGGCCGACCTTCGCATCCTGGAAATCAAACGCGACCGGGCGAAGGCCACGATGGAACACGCGCAGGCCAACGCGCAGGCCATGACCATCCGCACGCCGATTCCTGGCCTGGTCGTCCCGCGCATCACGTGGCGCGGCAATGGGCCCACCGACATCCAGGAAGGCGACGAAATGTATCCGGGTGCGCCGGTGCTCCAGGTGGTGAACCAGGCGTCGATGCTGGTGCGGGTGCGCGTGAACCAGGCCGACCTGCCTTTTGTGCGCGTCGGCCAGCCGGCCGTCGTGCATCTCGACGCGTACCCGGATCTGGCGATGCCGGGACGCGTCGAGGAAATCGCGCCGATTGGCGTGAAGGGATCGTTCTCGAACCGCCTGCGCGAGTTCACGGCGATCGTCAGCGTCGCCGGCAGCAACGCCCGTCTGCTGCCGGACCTGACCGCCGCTATCGACGTCGAGGTCGAGCGCGTGAAGGACGCCCTCGTCGTCCCGCGCGCGGCGGTGGATCACGACGGCCAGACGGCGCGGGTCCACGTGCGCGACGCGAGCGGCGTCGCCGCTCGACAGGTGACCCTCGGCCCCGCTGACGAAGTGGACGTCGTCGTCACCGCGGGGTTGCAGCCCGGCGAGGTGGTGGTCCAATGACGCGTCGACGGTGGCTGATCGGCGGCGCCACACTCGGCGCGATCGTCGCGGGCGCATGCTGGTTCGGACGTGGCGCGTCCGCCGACGTGCCGACCGCCGCCGTCGAGCGCGGGACGTTCGTCGACGCCGTGCAGATTCGCGGCGAGATCAAGGCCGGCCGCTCGGTGACGATTATCGCGCCGGCCGATGCCGGCGAGCTCCGCATCCTCAAGCTGGCGAAGAACGGGAGCACCGTGAAGGCCGGCGACGTCCTGATCGAGTTCGACGGCACGACGGTGGCGCGTACCGCCGCCGAGAAGCGCAGCGAGCTGCGCGGCTACGACGCGGAGCTCGAGCAGGCCACGTCGGAGGCCCGCGCGAAGGACGAAGAGAACCTGACGGCGCAATCGAAGGCTCGCTACGACAGGGAGCGCGCCAAGCTCGATTACTCTGCGAAGGACGTCCTGTCGCGCGTGGAGGCGGAACAGCGCGGGCTCGCCGTGGACGACGCCGATCAGAAGCTGAAGGAAGCGTCGGCCAAACTCGGCTCGGACCGGGTCGGCGCTACGGCCAAGCAGGCTGGCGTCCAGACCAAGCGCGAGAAGTCGCAGCTCGATCTCACCAAGGCGCAGCGCCAGACGCATGCGCTCGTCGTGCGGGCGCCGAGCGACGGCATCGTGACGATTCTCCGCAACTGGCGCTCGGGCAACTGGATGAACCCGCAGGAGTTCAAGGAAGGTGATCGCGCCTGGGCCGGCGCGAGCATCGCGGAGCTGCCCGACATCTCGTCGCTGTTCGGAACGGCGCGCGTGGACGAGATCGAGCGCGGGCGCCTCGCCATCGGCCAGTCCGTCTCCGTGCGAGTGGAGGCCATGCCCGACCGCGAGCTCACCGGACGCATCGTCAGCATCAGCGCGCTGGCGAAGGCCGACTTCACGTCGTGGCCGCCGCCGAGGAACTTCGACGTCAAGGTGGCGCTCGACGACCACGACGACCGTCTGCGCCCGGGCATGACGGCCAACCTCCGCGTCGCAACCGAGACCGTCGCCGGCGCGCTGATGGTGCCGCCCCAGGCCGTCTTCTCCGCCGAGAACGGCGACGTCGTCTACGTCCTGTCCCATGGGCGGGTCCAACGGCGCCACGTGGAGATCGATCGGCGCAATGCCGATCACGTCCTGATCCGGACCGGCGTGGCTCAAGGCGAACGCGTGGCGCTGAAGGAGCCCGAGGAGGCGCGCCAGTGAAGCGCGCCTACGTCATCGGCGCGCTCGTGGCCGTCGCGGTGGTCGGCGGTGCCGCTGCCGTATTCGGCGTCGCGAACCTGACGCCGGCGCCTGACCGGATCCCGACGACGCGGCCGATGCGCGGCGACATCGACGTGCGGATCCACACGATGGGCGAGCTGGGGCCGCGGCGCTCGATGACCATGGCGGCGCCGAGCGTCGGCGGCATGCTCCAGATCGTCACGCTCTCCCCGGCCGGCAGCGTCGTCAAGGAAGGCGACGTCGTGATCCGGTTCGACCAGGCCGAGCAGCAGTTCAACCTGCAGCAGGCCGAGTCGGAGCTGGCCGAGGCGGAGCAGGCGATCGTCAAGCTGAAGGCCGACGCGCGCGTCCAGATCTCGACCGACGCACTGAACCTGCTGCACGCGCGCCACGAGCTGCGGCGCGCCGAGATCGCGGTCAGCGGCAACGAGTTCGTCGGGAAGATCGAGGCCGAGAAGAACAACCTCACGCTCGAGCAGGCGAAAGGGGCGCTGGCGCAGATCGAAGGCGACGCGAAGACCCACGCCGAGAGCAGCCGCGCCGCGCTGGCCGTCGCGCTCGAAAAGCGCACGAAGTCGCAGATCGCCGCCGACTTCGCCAGGAAGAACATCGAGAACATGACGGTGAAGGCGCCGATCGGCGGCCTCGTCGTGCTCAAGGACAACAACGACGCGTCGGGCGGGTTCATGTATGAAGGCATGAAGCTGCCGACGTACCGGGAGGGCGACACCGTCCAGCCGGGACGCACGGTGGCCGAGGTCGTGGACCTTTCGGAGATGGAGATCAAGGCGAAGGTCTCCGAGGCCGAGCGCGCATCGATGACGGCCGGCGCCCGTGCGAACATCACGCTCGAGGCGCTGCCAGGCGCACCCCTGACGGCTGAATCGAAAGGCGTCGGCGGCATCGCGCAGAACGCCTTCTGGGAACCGCAGACGACGCAGCAGTTCATGACGTCGTTCGGGCTGAGCCATCCCTCTTCGGAACTTCGGCCCGGCATGACGGCGCGGATCGTCGTGAACGGCGAGAAGCTCACCAACGTGACGCACCTGCCACGCCAGGTGCTGTTCGAGAAGGAAGGCAAGCCGATCGTCTACGTGCGAGACGGCGCAGGATTCAAGCCGCTGCCCGTGCAGATCGTCCGCGTCACGGAAAACCGGGTCGTGCTGAAGGACTTCCCCGCCGACGCCGACGTCGCGCTCGTGAACCCCGATACCTTCAACGAGCGCGCGAAGAGTGCCTCGTCGTCCGGGCCCATGCCCGGCGCCGGCCGATGAGCCCGATCACCAGGCGACTCTCGGAAGGCACCGGCCTCCAGATCCTCACCGACTGCCGGCGAGGCCTGGAGACCCTGATGGTCCACAAGCTGCGCTCGCTGCTGACCATGCTGGGGATGATCTTCGGCGTCGCCGCGGTGGTGTCGATGATGTCGATTGGCGCCGGCGCGCAGCAGCAGGTACTGAAGTTCATCGAGCAGCTCGGCGTCCGGAACCTGATCGTCGAGGCGCGCGAGGCGACCGACTGGCAGGCGTTCCAGAAGGTGCGCAAGACGTCGCCCGGGCTGACCGAGCGCGACCTGCGCGTCATCCGGTCGAACGTGCCCGGCATCACTGCCTCGACCGCGCGCCGCCGCTACACGCCGCAGAAGCTGGTGCCGAAGCCGCAGCGCGAGATGCCGCAGGTGTACGGGGTCGATCCGAACTACCAGCAGATCGCGGCGCTGTCGGTCGCCAGCGGGCGTTTCTTCGACGACCAGGAGTCCGCGTCGGCCGCTGCGGTGGCGGTTCTGGGCGAGGGCACCAGGACGAGCCTGTTCGGCGCGAAGGACCCGGTCGGCTCGTACCTGAAGATCAACGAGCAGTGGTTCCGCGTCATCGGCGTCACCGGCCCGCAGGTGAGCTCGCAGGCCGACGTCGCCGGGCTGCCGGCGCAGGATCGCAACAACATGATCTACGTGCCGGTCAGCTCCGCGATTCTGCGGATCGAGGACAGCTACAGCGATCGCCGCGACGAGATCGACGGCATCTACATTCAGATGGCGAATGCCGCCGACACGGTGCAGACTGCCGACATCGTCCGCGGCATTCTCAGCGCGTCGCACCGCAACACGGACGACTACTCGCTGATCGTGCCGTCGGCGCTGCTCGCCGAGCAGCGGCGCACGCAGCGCATCTTCGGGTTTGTGATGGTGGCGCTCGCGTCGATCTCGCTGCTCGTCGGCGGCATCGGGATCATGAACATCATGCTGGCGAGCGTCCTCGAGCGCACGCGCGAGATTGGCATCCGCCGCGCCGTCGGCGCGAAGCAGACCGACATCGTCCGGCAGTTCCTGATCGAGACGGTCATGATCGCCTTCGTCGGCGGCCTGATCGGCCTGCTCGTCGGCGTCGGGCTGTCGCGGCTGATTGCGGTCCTCGCGGGCTGGTCCACCATCGTCACGATCGGGTCGATCCTGATCGCGTTTCTCGTCTCCGTCGCGGTCGGCCTGACGTTCGGCGTCTATCCCGCGGTGCGCGCCTCCAAGCTGGACCCGGTCAAGGCGCTGCACTACGAATAGGCTTTGGGCTTTGGGCTCTGGGCTCTGGTAATGCCCTGCCCTCCGACCCATAGCCTAGAGCCTAGAGCCCAGAGCCCAAAGCCCGCGATCTATACTCGCACCCATGCGCGCCATTCGCGTGGAACAGTTCGGCGGGCCCGAAGTTCTACAGCTCGTCGACCTTGCCGATCCCGAGCCGGGTCCCGGCGAGGTGGCCGTCCAGGTGCACGCCGCGGGCGTGAACCCCGTCGACGCGTACGTGCGGAGCGGGCAATACGCGCGGCTGCCCCAGCTGCCGTACACGCCGGGCGCCGACGGTGCCGGGGTCATCACCGCGCTCGGTGAGGGGGTGACGACGAGATCGGTCGGCGATCGCGTCTACGTCGCCGCGTTCGGCATCAGGAACGGCACGTACGCGGAGCGGATGGTCTGCCCGGCGCATCAGGTGCACGCGCTGCCCGCGCACACGACGTTCGCGCAGGGCGCCGCGCTCGGCGTCCCTGCGGCCACGGCCTACCGGGCGCTGGTGCTGCGCGCACACGTCAAGGCCGGCGAGACCGTGCTCGTGCACGGCGCCAGCGGATCGGTCGGCAACTGCGCGGTGCAGCTCGCGCGCGCGCTGGGGCTCACGGTGATCGGCACCGCGGGAAGCGAGGCAGGCCTGGAGGCCGTGCGACACGCCGGCGCCGCGCACGCGTTCAACCATCACGACGAGGGCTACGGAAAGCACATCACCGACGCCACCGGCGGCCGGGGCGTGGACGTCATCCTCGAGATGCTCGCCAACGTGAACCTCGATCGCGACCTCGGGCTGGTGGCGCCCAAGGGGCGGGTCGTCGTCATCGGCAGCCGCGGACGCATCGAAATCGATCCGCGCCAGACGATGGGCAAGGAATCGGCGATCCTGGGCACCACGTTGTGGTCCACGACGCCCGACGAGTACCGGGAGATCCACGCCGGCCTCGAGGGCGCGCTCGCCAGCCGCGCGCTGGAACCGCTCGTCGGACGCGAGCTGCCGCTGGCGAACGCCGCCGAGGCGCATCGCGTCATCCTGAAAGACCGGGCTGTCGGGAAGATCGTCCTGACGATGTGAGGGACTGCGCATGAGGAGCCGTCGAGAATTCCTAGCCGCCGGGGCCACCGCCGCGGCAGGCCTGCTGGCCGCCCGCGTGGGCGTTCGCGCGGCAGGACAGCCCGCGAAGTTCAAGATTGGCGCGACTGACTGGAACCTGCGCCTCGAAGGCGATCCCGCCTGCGTCGCATTGGCCAAGGAGCTCGGCTTCGACGGGGTCCAGATCAGCCTGAGCAACAAGAACGGCAAGGACTGGATCGGCGACGCCGTGCTCGACCAGTTCGTGGCGGAGTCGAAGCGGCTGAAGCTGCCGATCGCGTCGGTGTGCCTGAACATCCTGCACAAGAACTACCTGAAGTCCGACCCGAAGGGGCCGCAGCGCGTGGCCGACGCCATCCCGATGGCGAAGCGCGTCGGCGTCGAGGTAATCCTGCTGCCGTTCTTCGGTCCTGGCGCGCTGAAGACGGTCGAGGAGATGGACTACGTCGGCGACATCCTCAAGGAGATCGGGCCACAGGCGCAGAAGGCCGGCGTGATCCTCGGGCTCGAGGACACGATCTCCGCGCGCAACAATGTGCGCATCATGGAGCGCTCGCAGTCGACGGCCGTGCTGACGTACTACGACGTCGGCAACTCCACGCTGCAGGGGTTCAACGTCATCGACGAGATCCGGTGGCTCGGCATCGAGCGGATCTGCGAAGTGCACCTGAAGGACAACCCGCACTACCTCGGCGAGGGAACCATCGACTTCCCCGGAATCGTCGCGGCGCTCACCGACATCGGGTACAGCCGCTGGGCGCAGCTCGAGACCGACTCGCCGAACGACGTCAAGGCGGACATGGCGAAGAACCTCGCCTACATCCGCAAGCTGACAGCGTGAGCCGGGTCGGCCCGGTCGATCGGGTCCGTCGGGTCGGTCGGGTCGGTCGGGCCTCCCGCGCCGAAGCGCCGGCGGCGCGAAGGCGGGCGGCGTGATCCACTTCACCAACGGCGACAGCGTTCGCGACACGCTCCTCGAGGCGGGTATCGGCGGCGACGTCGTCGTCTGCGCAGATGTGCTGCACGAGGGGCCATGCCGGGCGGACCTGTCGCCGACGGCGTTCGACGACATCCGAGCGCAATATCTGGCGGAGCGTGGCTATGCACCTCTGGGCGACATCCGATCGGCCTTTGCCCGGCGCGCCCGGGCCGTCGAGCGCGCGACACGCGAAGACGAAGTCGTGCTCTGGTTCGAGCATGATCTGTTCGATCAGCTCAACCTGATCTGGCTGCTCGATCGGTTTCGCCAGGTGGGCGTGCCCCCTGAGCGCGTCACGCAGATTGTGATCGGCGAGTTTCCCGGCGTCGTGCCGTTTCACGGCCTTGGACAGCTGACGGCCGCACAGTTGAAGGGCCTGTTTCCCACGCGCACGCCGCTACGGCCAGAGGAGCCCGACCTCGGCTCCTCACTGTGGAGCGCCGTGTGCGAGCCGACGCCGGAGCCGATGGCCATGGTCACGCTCAGGCGCGATCGCGGGTGGCAAGCACTGCCCTTTGTCCCCGCGGCATTCTTCCGGCTGCTGGAGGAGCTGCCAGGACACCTCGACGGACTGTCTCGAACGGAACGACAGGGACTGGCCGCCATCGCGACCGGGGCGTCGACGCTCGAGGAGGCATTCCAGACGCAGGCGCTGCAGGAGGCTGCGATTTTCCTCGGCGACCTTCCGTTCTTCCGCGTGATGCAGGGTCTGGCGGACGCCGAAGTGCCGATGCTGACAATCGAAGCGAATCGCGTCGCGCTGACCGCCGAAGGCGTGCTCGTGTTGGCGGGCGACGCCGACTTCGCGGCGCTGAACGGACTGGATCGCTGGGTCGGTGGGACTCACTTGACGGGGAGAACGCCGCGCTGGAGGTGGAACCCCGAGCGCGGCGTCATCGTTCACGGCCCGTCGCAGTAGGCCGGGGCTTCCGCATTCGCAAATGCTTCGGCGGACCGCCGTAGCCTTGGCGGAGGCTGGTCAGCCCCGGTAAGGCGTCAGTTCGTCGGGACGGGGGCGACGTCCTTCGCGGCTTCGAGGTTCACCGCGATCTGGACCTCGTCGCCCACGAGGAAGCCGCCGGTTTCAATCGCCTTGTTCCACACGAGGCCGAAATCCTGCCGGGTGACCGTGATGCCGGTCTCGAAGCCGGCCTTGGTGTTGCCCCACGGGTCCTTCTCCTCTCCGAGGTAGCTCACTGGCAGCGTGATCTGCTTGGTGACGCCGCGGATCGTCAGGTTGCCGGTTACCTCGAACTGGTCCTTCGACTTCGCGACGACCTTCGTGCTGACGAAGACGATCTCCGGGTACTTCTCGGCCCAGAAGAAATCCTGGCTGCGCAGGTGGTTGTCGCGTTGCTCGACGCCGGTGTCGACGCTGGCCGTCTTGAGGTGGAACTCCACCGTCGATCGGGCGGGGTTGGCCTTGTCCCAGGCGATCGAGCCGGTCACGTCGCGGAACGTGCCGCGGACCTTCGTGAGCAGGTGGCGGACCTGGAATGCTGCCTCGGTGTGCTGCTTGTCGACGGTATAGGTGTCGGGCGCGGCAAGGGCCGGCGTCGCGAGGAGTCCGAGAAGCGCGGTGGCGGTGACGGTCTGGCGGAGCATGGCGTTCGATCCTTTCGGGCGGCCCGGGGCCGCCGCTTTAATGTGCGCGTCAATAAGTGACTAATCAACTAATATCCGACGGCGACCCTGCGCCGAATCTCATAGTGCTACTTCAGATGCTGGCCGGTTTCGAGGGCGGCGCGCAGTCGATCGAGCAGCGCCACGAGCTGTTTCTGTCCCGCGACGCCGATCGGCCGCATCACCGAGTTGCCCGCCTCGCGGACCGGGCCGTCCAGGACGTCGAGCAGCTTCAGCCCGGCCGGCGTGATCCGGCAGTGCACCTGCCGGCGGTCCGTGGCGCACCGGGTCCGAGCGACGAGCCCCTTTGTTTCCAGGCGATCCAGCAGCCGCGTGATGCCCGGCGTCTGCTCGATCATCCGCTCCCCGATTTCCAGGGTCGGCAACGGATCGGGCTGGGCGCCGCGCAGGATGCGGAGGACGTTGAACTGTTGCCCCGTGATGCCGTGCGGCTCGATCGCCGCCGCCACGACCCGGCCCGCGGCGTCAGCCGTCCGAAACAGCCCCAGCAAGGCCTCATGCGCCGGCGATTCGAACGGGCGCCGCTGCCGCAACTCGCGCTGCAAGAGGGTCTTCCGCTCAGTCACGTGAGGAGGCTACCACGCAATCATTGACTAGTCAAGTATTCGCGACGCAGTAGGCCGGGCCGTCAGGCCCGGCGTGTCAGGCGGGCTGAAGCCCCGCCCTACTGTCTCCCCTACTGCTCTCCTACGGGCGAGGCCGCCTCTTCCCACACTGCCGGCGGCGTGATGACGGACGCCGGCTCAGGCCCCGGATCCGGACGACCGCTGCCCTCCAGGCGGCTGATCGCGCGGACCGTCATGTCGTGGTCGCACAGGATCTGACACGACAGCCGGACGCCCGTCAGCTGCTTCGCCGCGAGCCGCTCTCGCTCGGCTTCGGTGTGCTTCGCCGGCTCGCCGTCGATGAACTGGACGCGGCACGTCGTGCACCGCGCATGCCCGCCGCACGCGTGGAGGATGTCCACGCCGGCGTCGTGCTCTACCGCAAGCACCAGCCGCTTCCCCGCGGCGACTTCGAACGTTCCGTATCCTTCAACTGTCAGTCGTGGCACGTTGTCTCCAGGAGATTGTCTGTGGGCTCTGGGCTTTGGGCTCTGGGCTTTGGGCTCTGGGCTTTGGGCTCTGGTCATGCCCATAGCCAAGAGCCTAAAGCCCACAGGCTGTCTTGATCAGCGCGGCAACCGCCCCGCCAGTTCCTTCAGGAAGAACTGGCAGTCCGTCACGAGACCGAAGGCCTGCCTGGTCCCGCGATCCATGAGCTTGGTGATCGTGTCGGTGTTGTTGTCCACGCAGATGATGCGCACCGACGCCGGCAGCAGGTTCCCCGTCGCCACCGAATGCAGCGTCGTCGCGACCATGATTGCGAGGCCGACGCCCGGAATCCGCCGGCGCATCTCGTCCTGCGCACGGACGCTGTCGGTGATGACGTCCGGCAGCGGCCCGTCGTCTCGAATGCTGCCAGCCAGCACGTAGTCCACGCCGTGCGTGACGCAGGCGTGCATGACGCCGCGCGTCAGCACGCCCTTCTCCACGGCGGGCTTGATGCCGCCCACGGCGCGAATCGCGTTGATCGCCCGCAGGTGATGGTTGTGTCCGGTCGCCACCGGCGCGCCGGTCGCGAGACGAATCCCGAGCGAGGTGCCGAGCAGCGCCGACTCGATGTCGTGCGTCGCCAGCGCGTTGCCCGCGAACAGGACGTCGATCCACCCGCCCGC
>JBKPSY010000038.1:0-25259 GCA_046735235.1 Acidobacteriota bacterium
CAGCAGTCCCTGATCGACGCCGGCATCGTGCTCGTCGTCGTCGCCTATCCGCTCGTGCCGTGGATTGGCGTCATGGGCGTCGGTTTCTGCCTCGCGCGCGTGTACAGCTGGCCGGATGACGAGCGCCCCCGGTTCCTGATCGGTATCGGGCTCGCGCTGATCGCCGCGTTCGTCGTTGTCCGCGGCCTGAACGTCTACGGCGATCCGCAGCCGTGGGCCGTGCAGCCTCGAGCGGGCTTCACGTGGATCTCGTTCCTGAACTGCACGAAGTACCCGCCGTCGCTCTCGTTCCTGCTGATGACGCTCGGGCCGGCGATCACGATCCTGGGGATGCTCGATCGCGCGGGCCCGGGGGAACGCAACCCGTTCCTCGTCTTCGGCCGCGTGCCGCTGCTGTATTTCGTCCTGCACATCCCGTTGATTCACGCGGTCGAGATCGGCCTCGCGTGGCTGCGGTACGGCCCGGCGCCGTTCATCGCGCTTCCGCCGCCGTCGCTCGGGACGCCACGCACTGCGTTCCCGGCCGACTTTGGCTGGCGGCTCTGGGTGGTCTACGCCGTCACCGCCGGTGTCGTCCTGGCGCTGTACCCGGTGTGTCTCCAGTTCTCGCGGCTGAAGGCTCGTCGCCGAGCCTGGTGGCTTGGATATCTCTAGGGGACAGGCGAGCCACGCTCGAACAGCATGGCTGTGCACGCCTGGAAATAGAAAGGGCGCGCGCGATCGAATGGCCGGAGCCAATGAACGCAGCGCGCCCGCGGAACTGCCGCTCGAGCGGCTAGGACATCTTCTTCTGCGTCACCTTGATCTTGGTCGCGACCATCGAGTCGCCCGATCCGGTGTATTCGACCGTCACCTTCGAACCCGCCGCGGTGGCGAGGCCGGCGGCCTGTTCCTTCACGCCCGAGATTACGGTCTGGTCGTTGTAGCTGAACTTCGACTCGCGACCGTCGTCGGACTTGATCGTCAGCATCTTGGTCGTCGGATCGACGCTCAGCAGTTCGCCCGTCATCTTCTGCGCGTGATCGGCCGTGGCCGTAGTCGGCGCCTGCGCGGACGGCTCTGCGGCGGGCGGCGTGGCCGGCTGTTCGGTCGGCGGCGGGGGGCTTGGAGGATTCTGCGCGGCGGCGAGCTGGGCCAGCCCAGCTGACATCGCGACGGCGGTGACAAAGGTCAGGACTTTACGCATTGCGGGACTCCTCTTGCTGGGTAACCCTGGCAGGGGCAAGTTACGCGCCACGCCCCTTCAGGTGAATGTGCTGTGGTTTGATTTCATTCGTGCCGATACCAATGCGAGAGTGACGCGTTGAATCGGGATGACCGCGTAAACCATGCACAGTCGAATCGCGAAAAACTCTGCTAGACTCGGCTCACCGTACGGTCCTCGTCCGGCTAAACAACTGAATATCGGAACCGGGAATTTTCTACGCACCTCGCGCTGCGTTCGCGGCGTGCGTACAGGCTTGCCCGGCGGAAATGTGCTCCCCAGCATGACGCTTCAGTCGCGCGTTTCGTCTACCGTTCGCCACTCAACTGCCATCCACCGCGTGCTCGTCGTGTGTTGCCTGCTGATGACCGGGCCGGCGACCGCCGCGGACACGACCACAACGAGCACGATGACGCTCGAGAAGACCGAGCGCGTGCAGATCCTCGTCGACCAATTTCGTGCGCGGCTCAACCTGCCGCGCGCCGTCACGGCGTCCATCGTCCCGGAAAATCCGCTACTCGTGTCTGTTTCGCCCCCGAGCCAAATCGACGGCGCGTACGGCCTGGCTTTCGAGGGCCGTTTCCTCGATAGGCTCAGCGACGACGAGTTGAAAGCGGTGGTGGCGCACGAGCTGGGGCACGTGTGGATCTTCACGCACCACCCGTACTTGCAGACTGAAGCTGGCGCGAACCAGATCGCCGAGCGGCTGGTGACGCGCCAGACGCTGGAGCGCGTCTACGCGAAGGTGTGGCCCAAAGGCGCGCCCCGCGGCGTCGTCGCGCGTTTCGCCGACGCGCGCTAGTCACGGGGACGAGATCTCAGGAAGTAAAAACACCTGGATTTCGGGATTTCAGAGATTCACCTTGCAGCCTGGGAAGCTGAATCCCAGAAATCCCAGAATCCAGGTGTCTTTGAAGGCGCGACAGTGGCGTGGCCGGTGCAATTTCGTGGAATTTCCGGAATCTGTGGTTCCTAGAAGTAGAAATACGGATCCAGCACCCGCACTTCGGTAATGCGATCGATGGGCAGCGCGTTGCGCTGGGCCGCTCGCAGGATCGCTTCCTCGGTCGGCCCGTCGTAGATGCAGAACGTCGTGGACTTGTCCGCCGACACGTACGAGTGGAGCCACGTCACCTGTTCTTCCGCGTTGATCCTGATGATCTCGGCGCTGGCGGCGGCGCCTTCCGCGCACACCGGTAAACCAAGCCCGTTCGCAAACGTCCGCTCGACCAGATAGCGTGGCATCTCGTCCACCCTTTCGGAAGCTGCCCTATTTTGACGGTGCGGCTCCCGGCTCGTCCAGCCAGCCCCGGCGGCGAGCCTCGTCGACGGCCTCGGCGCGCGCCGTGACGCCGAGTTTGCCGAGGATCGCCGAGACGTGGTGCTCGACCGTTTTCGGCGACACGAAGAGGCGCTCGCCGATCTCAGGGTTGCTCAAATCCTGCCCGAGCAACTCGAGAATCTCTGATTCCCGTCGCGTGAGGCCCGCCGGGTGCTCGCGAGTGCTCCTCCGCGGCCCGCGCTGCAGACGCGTCACGCCGACCCGGCGCAAATCCTGCCGCACGCGATCGGCTGCGGCGGCCGCCCCGAGCGACAGAAACACCTGCAGCGCTTCCTCCTTCGCCGCGACGTCGCCGGCGGCGAGCGCGTCCGCGCGTTCGTAGGGGCAGCCCAGTCGGCCCCAGGCCTCCGCGGCGGCCTTCCACTCCCCGCGCATCTGCAGGCCGTGCGGGCCGTCGGCGGCCGCCTTCGAGGCCAGCTTCCGCCGTCCGTCGGAGCCGCCGGCCGCGCGCCAGTGCAGATACCGCAGCAGCTCGCCATCCCAGAAGCGGTCGGGGACCGGGAGGATCGCGAGGCCGGCGTCCGCCTCGGCGCGCGCCGCCTCGGAACGGCCCTGCAGCAGGGCGAACTCGGCCCGTGCGGCGCGCACGGGAAGAAGGCGCTGGGACTCGTGTGTCGGCACCGCGAGCACCAGGGCCCGGTCGAGCAATTCGCCGGCGCCGTCGAGACGTTGCCGCGCCCGCAACAGGCCGAGGATCGTCAGCGCGGGAATCCTCGCCACGGCGATCCCGAGCGGGCTCTCGATGACCCGCGTCGCGTCGGCTTCGGCGTCCGGCCACCGTCCCGTCTCGGCGAGCAGCCGCGCGCGGGCGGTCAACAGGTAGAGCGACCACGACTCCAGGTCGCGCTCCACCGCGTAGGTGATCCCGCGATCCAGCCAGCGCCGCGCGTACTGGTAGTCGCGCGCGTGGACGGCGCTGCTCACCAGGTTCGTGAACGCGCGGGCCGCGTGCTCGTGCAGGTCGTGGTCGAGCGCGAGCGACAGGCTCTCTTCCTGCATGGCCCGGCCGGCAACGTCGCCGGCATTCACCAGGCTCGTGCCCACGTTGTTCAGCGCGTGCGTCAGCACTTCGACCGACCCCAGGCGCCGCGCCATGTCGATCGCCTGCTGCCCGATCCGCACGCAGTCCTCGTGCTCGCGGGCCAGCATGTGCAGCTGCGACCGGTTGCTCAGCGCCATGCCTCGCTGCGCGTCGTCGCCGAGCGGCGCGAGGACGTCCAGCGACTCCTTCGCGCGACGGCCGGCTTCTTCCGTATCGCCGATGAACCACGCCAGCCGGGAGAGCCAGCGCAGGTCGCGCCCGATCGCCCGCGTGTCGTCGAGCTCGCGCCAGAGGCGCAGGGCCTCCGTGCGCGCGTCGCGCGCTGCCAGCATGTCGCCGGTCAGATGGCACTCGTAGCCGAGCTGATCCAGCAGCGCCGCGCGCGACTCGATGTCGAGGCCCTCCGTCCACAACAGGGCCGTGCGATAGTGCGAGGCCGCTTCGCGATGCGCGCCGACTGACGCCGCCTGTTGCGCGGCCTGCGGCGCAAACCGCTGCACGCCGCTCGCGTCTGCGGCGCCGACGGCATGGTGTACTAGTCGCGCTAGAACACCTGGCCTCGACGGCGTTTCGCCGAGCGTCGCCAGGACCGCGCGGTGTATTTCCTGCACACGCAGCAGCGGCAGCGACTCGAGCACCGCGAGACGCGCGAGCTCGTGCCGGAAGCCCAGCGTGCGGCCGTCGAACGTCAGCAGCCCCGTCTCCACGGCCGGCATCACGTCGTCGGCGACCGAGCTGATGTGCGCGCGGAGCAGCTCGATCTCCGCCCTCGACGGGATGACCGACACGAAGTCGAGCACGTGGCGCGTCTGGGCCGGCAGCGCGCGACGCCGCGCGAGGATCGCGTCGCGCACGCTCGCCGGCACCGTCTCGTTCCCCGCGCACAGCACCTCGGTGACGAAGAACGGGTTGCCGCCGGTCAGCGCGAACACGCTCTGTGGATCCTTGGCCGGCCCGGCCAGCGCCGACACCGCCTCGAGCGAGAGCGGCTTGAGATCGAGACGTTCGGTCGCGTCCGCGGGCAGTTCTCCCAGCAGGCGATACAGCGGATGGTCGGGTCCCACGAGCTCCGCCCGCCATGTCAGGACGACGAGCGCCGCGACGCGGTGAATGCGGCGGCTCACGTAGCGCAGCAGTTCGAGCGTCGCCTCGTCGGCCCAGTGCACGTCCTCGAAGACCACACACGTCGGCGTGCGGCGGCGGCCGATGCTGGCGCCAAACGCAGCGAACACGTGATGGCGCGGCGCGCCGGACGTCAGCAGGGTCTCGACGTCGGGTCCGAGATCCGCGGCCATGTCCATGAGCGGGCCGAGCGGGCGCGGCGTGTCGAGCGCCTCGCACGCGCCCCAAAGGAACTGTGTGTTCTCGGGCGCGGTCGTTTCGAGCGCCAGGAGCAGCGACGTCTTGCCGACGCCGGCCTCGCCGGTGAGCGAGACGATGCGGCCGCGCACGCGCGACGCGACGAGCTCGCGCGTCAGCAGCGCCAGCGGTTCGTCACGCTCGACGAGCGTCGTGACCTGCGGTGAGTCGGTTCGTGAAGCGTCAGTCGACATTCGAGTTCCGTCGATCACATACGCGCCGCGTCGTCCGGCCTCTAGGGGAACGACCCTCATGAAATTGGGTGCGAACCCCCGATGCGTGGCCTTCATTCGGCTTCCTACACTGAATCAATTCCGCGACGTTCTTCCTGCGGAGGGCAGTTGGAGGCTTATATGCGAAGGCCGCGCCTTAATGTTACGAGAAGGTTGAGCTTGGGATCGGCGCTTCTGGCGATGCTGCCGATCGGGTCGCAAGCTGAGCTGTCGAGACAATCGCCGTCATGTCCGGTCGCGATCGAGCTGAAGGTGGAGACCCACGTCGGCTGGGGGCCGGTCGAATGGAAGCTCCTGACCGACGAAGTCGACCGGATCTGGGAGCCATACGGGCTCACGCTCTGCTGGACCCAACGCTCGAACCCGTGCGCAGGGTGGGGAGTTCACCTCACCGTCGCCGTCGCTGACGACTTGCCGCGGTCGCCGCACCTCAGGCCCGTCGTTGGCCAGATCCGGTTTTACGCCAACGGACCGAGCACGGACATCGCGCTTTCGGTGAAGGCCGCGCGCGAGCTCGTCACCGCGGTGGACCTCGGCGACCGGCGTCTCGACCAGTGGCCGACGAGCACCTGGACTGAGCTCGTACCGCGCGTCCTGGGCCGGGCGCTCGCCCACGAGATCGGCCACTACGTCCTGCACTCACGCGATCATGCGCGGACTGGGCTTATGGCGGCCAGCTTCCAGCCCTACGCGGTGACGTACGGGCCGACGTCCTGGTTCCGGCTGACACCGGACGCCCGCACGGGTCTCCAGTGCCCGCTCGAACCCGCCGGCGGAAGAGGAAGGATAGCCGCGCCGAAGGTTTTCGCGTCGCGTGACCCGATTGGATAGGGGAGCCACGTCCGCAAATTAGGGGACGCCCACCGATGCGCGGCAGGGTGGGCGATTCCTAGACTGGCTGTCGAGGTCGGGCGTGATGCCGGCCTCGACGAAGGCCCTGGACCGCAGGGCCTACGGAGGCACCGAATGACCGTACTTCGTTCCGCACTCATCGCAAGCACGCTCGCAGTCATCCTCGTGTCCGCGCCGCGCGCACAGGCGCAAATGGCGCACAACGTGTCGCACGTCAATCCGGACGGACTGGTTCAGGCCGCGCAGGATGCCAGTCGTGCGTTCCTGGACGTCAACAACACGGCCGACGGCCACTACTTCCCGGTGCTTGGCTGCGTCAGCGGGCAGCAGGACGGCGCGATGGGCGTCCACTACCTGAACGGCGGCTTCCTCTTGGATCACGGCGTCGTCCGGGAGGATCAGCCCGAGGCCCTGCTCTACGAGTTTAAGAACGGCAAGGCCACGCTGACGGCCGTCGAGTACATCGTGCTCGCGGAGGACTGGGATCCGGACCACCCGATGCAGCCGCCGGCGCTGCTGGGGCAGCTGTTCACCTACACCTCGTTTCCGAACCGGTTCGGACTGAAGGCGTTCTACTCGCTGCACGTCTGGGCCTGGAAGAACAACCCGAGCGGCACCTTCGTGGACTGGAACCCGACGGTGTCGTGCGACGACGCGCCGACGCACTAGTGATCGGCACGGCCTTCAGTTCCGGTGAGCGGTCTCCGGGCCTGAAGGGGAGCAGGGCGCGACCGCCCGCCGCAGTCTCGCGTTGATGGAGGCTCGCGCGGGGTTCGCGGCAGCGGTCGCGCCCGGCGATTTTTCATTCTTCATTCTTCACCCTTGAGAGAGAGGTTCCCATGTCGCAAGCCGCCGTCGCTACCGCAGTCTCGGTTTCCGCGCGCTCCGTGCGCGCCAACGCGCTGGCCGAGCGTCTCGAGCGCGGCGCCGAGGCGCTGGCCATTCTTGCGGCCAGCCTCACCGACGCGGAGTGGAACACGCCCATCCCGCACGACGGCCGCGCCATCGGCGTCGTCGTGCACCACGTCGGCACGATGTATCCGCTGGAGATCGAGCTGGCGCAGGTCCTCGCATCAGGCCAGCCGGTCGTCGGCGTGACCTGGGCGAACGTGCATCAGATCAACGCGGCGCATGCGCGCGACCACGCGCACGTCACGAAGTCCGAGGCGTTGCTGCTGTTGCAGAAGAACAGCACGCTCGCCGCGGCGGCGGTCCGTGCGCTCGGCGACGAGGAGCTGGACCGGGCCGCGCCTGCCTCGCTCTATGGCAACGCGCCGATCACGTGCCAGTTCATGCTCGAGGACCACGCCGTACGGCACAGCTACCATCACCTCGCGAAGATTCGAGAGACGCTGGGGCTGGGCGAGTAGCACGAGGTTGATGGTTGCGGGTTGCCGGTTGCGGGTTTGATGTTTCGCAATCCGCAATCCGCAACCCGCAATCCCTTAGAATCAATCCGTGAAGCGTTCTGGCGTTGCGGATCTGCCGCTCCACGGCGGCCGAGTGCCGCCGTGGCTCGCGGCGCGCATGGTCGAGCTCGGCACGGGCATCGCCGAGAGCGTGCTCCATCATTACGGGCACGGCGAGCTGCTGTCGCGCCTGAGCGATCCGTTCTGGTTCCAGGCCCTCGGATCGGTGATGGGCATGGACTGGCACTCCTCGGGCATCACCACGTCGGTGATGGGCGCGCTGAAGAAGGGACTCAATCCCCGCGCGCGGGAACTGGGCGTCTACATCTGCGGCGGCCGCGGGCGGCAGAGCCGCGAGACGCCGCGTGAGCTGCGCGAGATCGCGTCGCGCACTGGCCTGGACGGCGAGGGCCTGGTTCGCACGAGCCGCCTGACCGCGCGGATCGACAACAACGCGGTCGCCGACGGCTTCCAGATCTACTTGCACGCGTTCGTGCTGACGGCCGACGGACAGTGGGCGATCGTGCAGCAGGGCATGAACGAGGCGAGTCGCCTTGCCCGCCGATACCACTGGCACTCCGCCACCGTTCGTGACTTCACCGCCGACCCTCACGCGGCCATCGTCGGCGAGCACGCGGGCACCATTCAGAACCTCGTGGACGCGCGGGCGCGTCCCGCGCAGCAGGCGCTGCTGACCATCGCGCGCCAGAATCCGTCGAAGACCGTCGCTGACGTGCGTCGCCTGGTGATGCCTGCGCACCACGACGTGCGCAGGGCCGACGTCAACGAGCGCCGCCTCGGCGCCGTGCTCGCGCTGGCGCACGAGCGCGATCTCGCCGACTTCGCGTCGTTCCTGCTGCTCGAACAACTCGGTCCCCGGACGCTTCAGTCGCTCGCGCTGGTCGCCGAAGTCGTGCATGGCACGCCGACGCGCTTCGACGACCCGGCGCGGTTCTCGTTCGCGCACGGCGGCAAGGACGGGCACCCGTTCCCCGTGCCGCTGCGGGTCTACGACGAGTCGATTGCGGTGCTGCGCCGCGCGCTGGACTCGGCGAAGCTGGGCCGCTCCGAGAAGCTCGACGGCATGGCACGTCTCGATCGGTTCGCGCGCGGGATCGAGCACCGCGGCCACCCCGACGCCGACGTGGACAAGGCCATCGCCCGCGAGCGCGAGCTGTCGCCGTCGTTCGGCGGGCGCACGGTCTTCGACGATCGACGCGACGGGCGCCGCAAGCCGCGCGCAACCGGCCAGCTGGATCTCTTTGGTCGGTCGTAGGGCCGAACCTCCGTTCGCGCGTCTGGATCGCGACCGGCCACCGCCTCGACCGTGAGACGCCGATTTCCCGTACGGCCACGGCTCGGCTGATGGTCATCCGGGGGCGAAGCCCACGCCACTGGTGTCGAGGCCGGCAATACCAGTTGACAGCGAGCCGTTACGTCAGGCTCAATTCGAAAATCTCTCCCCCCGGTACGTTCTCTTCCCAAATGGAAGGGCAGGGTGTCATGCGCAAGATTGCGTGGATGCTGGTCCTGTTGGGTCTTTTCGCGGTTCCTGCACGTGCTCAACGTACGAGCGGCGCCATCCGAGGCACGGTCACTGACAGCAGCGGCGCCGTGGTGCCCGGCGCCAGCGTCACCGTCAAGGCTGAAGGCACGGGGTTCAGCCAATCGACCGTGACCAACACCGATGGCGTCTACTCCTTCGACGCGTTGCCGGTCGGCACCTACAACGTGGAAGTCGCGCTGCAGGGGTTTAAGACCGCTCTCAAGACCGGCATTCCTCTCAACGTCGCAGACACCCTGGCGATCAACGTCCAGCTGCAGCCCGGCGCGCTCGCTGAGACCATCACCGTCGAATCCACCACGACGACGGTGAAGACGGTCGGCGGCGAAGTGGCCGGCCTCGTCACGGGCGAGCAGGTGCGGCAGTTGCCGCTCAACGGCCGCAACTTCCTGCAGCTCGGCACGCTGATGCCGGGCGTGAGCCAGGGCGACGGCTTCAACACCAAGGATCGCGGCCTGATGTCGGGCATCGATCTGTCGGTGAGCGGCGCCAGCAACGGCGCCAACCTGTGGACGGTCGACGGCGCCAACAACAACGACGTCGGCTCGAACCGCACCATCCTCGTCTTCCCGTCCGTGGACGCCATCGACGAGTTCAAGGTGCATCGCAACAGCTACGGCGCCGAGTTCGGCGGCGCCGGCGGCGCGCAAATCAACATCGTCACGCGCTCGGGGACGAACCAGTTTCACGGCAGCGGCTATTACTTCGGCCGCAACGATGCGCTCGCGTCGAAGGACTACTTCCTCGAGCAGGCCGGCCAGCCAAAGGCACCGCTGAGCATGAACGATGTCGGCGGCACGATCGGCGGTCCCATCGTCAAGGACAAGCTGCAGTTCTTCTTCTCGGAGGAGTGGAACGGCGAGAAGCGGGGCGTGACGCGCTCGGCGTTCGTGCCGACGGCGGGCGAGCGCGTCGGCGACTTCAGTGCCGGAACGATCGAAGGCTGTTCGCAGATGCCAATCGATCCGGCGACGGGCGAGGCATTTCAGGCCAACAAGATTCCGACGAATCTCCTGAGCCCGGCGGGTCTGCTCGTCATGAAGCTGTACCCGCTTCCCAACGTGACGCCGGCCGAAGGCACTTGCAACAACTGGGTCACGGCCGTGACGACGCCCATCAAGTGGCGCCAGGAGAATGCTCGCGTCGACTACACCCTGAACAACAAGGCGCGCATCCTCGTCCGCTACACGCAGGACAGCTGGACCAACAACTCGCCCAGCGCCGAAGAGAGCATGTGGGGCGACGACGCCTTTCCGGCGGTCGATTCGAACTGGAAGCAGCCCGGGCGATCGCTGACGGCCCAGTTGAATCAGAACATTGGCAAGAACATGGTGAACGCGCTGACGTTCGCCTACTCTGCCAACCGCATTACCGTCACGCGCGGAGGGCTGACGCCCGACCTGAACGGGCAGATCAACGCCGCGATCCCCGGCATCTTCCCCGACTCGGAGAAGCAGTACGGGGCCGATCGCGGCCATCCGATCTTCTTCGGGCGCGGCAGCTACGGCGACGACCTGCAGAACATGGCGCCGTTCTCGAACAACCAGAACCTGTTTGCCTTCAAGGACGACTACTCGGCCCTGTTCGGCAAGCACTTCCTGAAATTCGGCGGTGTCTTCAGCTACAACCAGAAGAACGAAGACGTGTTCGACCAGGGCTCTGCCGAGTCGTCTGAATTTGGCGACGCGGTAGGTCTGACGGGACAGAACGACACGACGGGGAACGAAATCGCCGATCTGCTGTACTCCGGCATGGCGTTCGACTTCAGCGAGGCGAGGGCGGATCGATCGGTTCAGCAGCGGTGGAAGGACCTCGAGCTGTACGCGGCGGATTCCTGGAAGGCGACGCCGCGCGTGACGATCGACCTCGGGCTTCGCTGGTCGCGCTTCCAGAACCCGTACGATCTCGGCGACACGATCTCGAGCTTCGTTCCGTCCACGTTCAATCCTGCGCTGGGAGCCGATGCCTGCAACGGCATGCTGGTACCTCCGGGATCGACGGCGTGCCAGCAGGCAGGCCTCCAAGGGGGCACGCCAGGTCCGAACCGGTCGCTCGCCAAGGTGAAGAACACCTTCTTCCAGCCGCGGCTGGGTGCCGCCTGGGATGTCTTCGGCGACGGCAAGACAGCAGTGCGTGCCGGCGTCGGCAAGTTCTACGAGCGCGAATCATTGCAGAACGGCCTGAACCTCGGGTTCAACCCGCCGTTCAACCGCGTGCTCCTCGGCAACCGCACGCTCGACACCAACGCCGAGCCGTTCGAGGGCGCGTTCGCCCCGACCGACGGCGTCCCGAGCAACGGCATCGATCCCGAGGGGAACATGGGTCAGACCTGGCAGTGGAACGTATCCGTCCAGCGAGAGATAGCGAAGAATACGACGATCGAGATCGGCTACGTCGCGAGCAAGGGCAGCCATCTCCGGCTGCCGCACGATGTCAACGAGGTGGCGCCGGCGGACCGCCTGGCGTACATCCAGGCCGGAAACGACAGTGACGCCGCGGCCGCTTTCAGGCCGTACGGCGTGTTCGGCGATACGCCAATCTCGATCATCGCCCACGATGGACACACGCTCTACAACTCCCTTCAGGTGCAGCTGATCAGCCGATTCGGGCACGGGTCGCAGTTCCAGGCGTCGTACACCCTGTCGCGCACGACCGGCGACGTGACGCTGAACAGCGACAACCAGAGCGGCGTCGACAACGGGGCGGTGAGCGACCTGACGAACCGCGGGCTCGACGAGGGCTTCACGGAAACACATCGGCCGCACATCTTCAACGCGAGCCTCGTGTGGGCGCTGCCCGGATTGGAATCGCATCCGGCGGCGGTGAAGGCCATTCTCGGCGGCTGGGAAGTCGGCACGATCGTCCAGGCCTCGTCGGGACATGCCCTGACGGTCTATGACGGTCGGATCCCGGGACTGGTCAACGCAGGCATCGCCGGCACGGGCCTGACCGACAACCAGCGGCCCAATCTCGTCTCTGGCGCGGACTGCACTGCCGGCGGCGGAAACAAGATCCAGTTCCTGGACCCTGCGGCGTTCACCATCGTCGGGATTCCGTTCGGGACGTTCGGCAACTCGCCGCGTGGCGTGTGCCTGGGGCCGGGCTTCTTCCAGACGGACCTCGCGTTCTACAAGAACATCCCGCTGGGCGGACACATCACCGGGCAGTTCCGATTCGAGATCTTCAACGTCTTCAACACGGTGAACTTCACGGGCGTCGACACGAGCCTGAGCCCGATTGACGTCACCTACAACACCGGCGACCCGTCCACCGCGACCTCGATCACGGCGTTCACGCCGTCGGGCTCGTTCGGCGAAGCGCAGGGCACGCGCGATCCGAGACAGGCGCAGTTCGGCTTCAAGATCACGTTCTGAACGCGCTACTGTCTGGGGAGTGTTCCTCTCACGTTACCCAGAGGGTCGCGGCATCGCCGCCGCGATCCTCTTCCTCATCGCGTTGTCGCAATCGGCGCCGGCAGCGCAGGAGCCGTCTCCGCTCGCACCGATTGCCGCCGCGATGCATGGCGCCGAACAGCGCCTGGAGGAAGGGCAATTTCCTCAGGCCGAGGCGCGCTATGGCCAGGCGCTCGCCGATGCCTGGCGGCTGATGGCGAGTCTCGAGGCCGCGGCCGGGCACCAGTCGCGCGCGAGACAGGCCGGGCAGCGCGCGCTCGGACCGCTGGCCGATCAGGTGCCCGCCTCCGCTCCGTCGGCTCCCGTCGATCCCTCGCGTGTCACCGGCCTCACCTCGACCGATCGCCGCGGGCTGGCGACGACCATCGCGCGTGCCTATTTCAATCTCGGCGTCATGGCCGCGCAGCAGAACAGGTTCGAGCACGCTGCGGCGATGCTGACGGTGGCCGCCGATCAGTCGCCGGATTTCCCAGGCGTGCAATCCGCGCTCGGCATCGCGTCGTTCAATGCGCAGCGGTATCAAGCGGCGACCGGCCCGCTGACGCGCGCGCTTGCCGCGGATCCGGGCAACGCCGCCCTGCGGCGCATGCTCGCGCTGGCATGGCTGAACGTCGAGGCCTATGACAAGGCGGTGGCCCTGCTGAAGGACGACCCGCAGCGCGCCACCGACGGCTCGCTGCAGTACGCATACGGGATGGCGCTTGTCAGGAGTGGTCAGGCCGCCGAGGCCGAGCGCATCTTCACCGAGCTCGTGGCCGCGCACGGGGACTCGGCCGCGCTGAATGTGATCCTCGGCGAGGCCCAGGCCGAGCAGGGCGACTTCGAGGCGGCGGCCAGGCTGCTGCAACACGCGCTCGCGCTGGATCCGGCCGTTGTCGACGCGAACGCGGCGCTCGGGACGATCTACTTCAAGCAGGGAAAGTTCGCGGAGTCCGAGCAGGCGCTGCGCGCCGAGCTGCAGCGGCATCCGGAGAGCGACCGGGCCCGGCAGATGCTCGCGACGGTCCTCGATCTGCAAGGCCGCGGCGCCGAGGCGGCGCCGCTGCTGCAGACGATGCTGGCGTCGCATCCCGACTCGCACGACGCGCGCTATCTGCTCGGCAAGATCCTGCTCGCGCAAGGCAAGTACTCTGACGCCGCCGAGCACCTCGTCGAGGCTGTCCGCCTGAAGCCAGATGACGCGAGCGCGCACTACCAGCTTTCGAACGCCTACCGGCAGCTCGGCAAACAGGCGCAGGCAGATGAGCAGCTGCAGCTGTATCGAACGTTGAAGGACACCCAGCGCGGACGACGCCCATGACGCGCGGGCTCCCGATCATCGCCGCCGTCCTCGGATGCGCGAGCCTCGTCGTCCGCTCCGCCGATCCCGTCGAGCTCTTCCGCGACATCACGCGCGACGCCGGCATCACGTTCGCGCACCACGCCGCTCCGGAGAAGAAATACATCGTCGAGTCGATGAGCGGAGGCGTCGCGCTCGCGGACTTCGATCGCGACGGGCTGCCCGACGTGTATTTCGTGGACTCTCTCACCGTCGCCACAGCCGCCGACCCGAATGAATCGCGGAGCGCGCTCTACCGGAATCTCGGCGGCGGACGCTTCGAGGACGTGACCGAGAAGGCCGGCGTCGCGCACGTCGGCTGGGGCATGGGTGTCTGCACCGCGGACGTGGATGGCGATGGCTGGGAAGACATGTATGTCACCGCGCTCGGCGGCAATCACCTGTTCCACAACAACGGCAACGGCACGTTCGCCGACATCGCGAAAGAGGCGGGCGTCGCCGCAGGCGGCTGGTCCACCGGCTGCGGGTTCGCCGACTACGATCGCGACGGCCGGCTCGATCTGTTCGTCAGCCGCTACGTGAAGATCGACCTCGCGAACCTGCCGGCGTTCGGCGCGGGAAAGACCTGCGAGTATCGCGGCATCGCGGTGCAGTGCGGACCGCGCGGCCTGCAGGGCGAGACCGATTTGCTCTTCCACAACGACGGCAACGGGCACTTCACCGAGGTCAGCCAGAGGGCGGGCGTGAACGACCCGCGCGGGTACTTCGGACTCGGCGTCGCGTGGTTCGACGTAAACGACGACGGGTGGCCGGATCTCTATGTGGCGAACGACTCGACGCCGAACATGCTGTATGTGAACCAGAAGGACGGCACGTTCAAAGACGAGGCGTTTCAGCGTGGCGTGGCCGTCAGCGAAGACGGCGCCGAGCAAGGCAGCATGGGTGTCGCGCTCGGGTCGTTCGATAACAGCGGACAGCCAAGCCTCTTCGTGACGAACTTCTCCGAGGAGTACAACGCCTTTTACAAGCCCGACGGCGACCGATTCCTCGACGCGTCGTTCATGACGAAGACCGCGCCGGCGAGCCTGCCGTACGTCGGCTGGGGCACGGAGTTCCTCGACTACGACAACGACGGCCTCCCGGATCTCATCGTCGGCAACGGCCATGTCTACCCGCAGATGGACCAGGCGCGCCGGGGCGCTTCAGCGGGATACCGACAGCGCCGTCTGCTGTATCACAACCGTGGCGACGGCACATTCGACGAAGTGGCCGCGCAGTACGGCGCGGCGCTCATGGAGGAGCGTGTCAGTCGTGGCCTCGCCATCGGGGACCTCCACAACGACGGCCGGATTGACGGCGACTTCAACGACCTCGACGGCAGCCCGCAGGTGCTGAGGAACGTGCTCGCGCCGGTGGGTCACTGGCTGAGCGTCTCGCTCAGGGGCCGAGCCCCGAACACCGATGCGATCGGCGCGGTGATTGCGGTCCGCGCCAACGGGGTCACCCAGACACGCTACGTCCGCAGCGGCACGAGCTACATCTCGCAGTCCGAGATGCGGCAACACTTCGGTCTGGGACCCGCGACGACTGTGGAGTCGGTGGATGTCCGCTGGCCCGACGGGACGCACACCACGCAGCGTGATGTCCCTGTGAATCAGATTCTGTCCATTGCACAGTGACCGTACGTGGGGCCGAACCTCAGTTCGGCCAGCGGCGCGCCTGTCGTCGCGCCCTACTGGCTTAAATGCCGCCGCCACGCATGAGCCCGAGGACGTCCCCCGTGCTCAGCGTGCGATCGAGGAACTCGAACGTGCCGCGCTCCTTCACCTCGTTGGCCGCGTCGACGAACCCCGTCATCGCCGCCCGATAGAGTGACGTTGCGAGGCTGATGCGGCGGACGCCGCACTGGGAGAGCTCCCGCACGGTGAACGACTTGCCCTTGAGGCCTGCCATGAAGTTCACCGGCGCTTTTACCGAGCTGCACAGCGTCCGCACCGCCGCGAGATCGGGAAGCCCTGGCGCGAAGAGGACGTGCGCGCCGGCCTGCTCGAACGCCTGAAGCCGGCGGATCGTCGCGTCGAGGCTCGCGTTGGCGAACATCAGGTTGTGCGCTCGCGCGGTGAGCATGAACGGGAAGGGGAGGGCCCGCACCGCCTCGGCGGCTGCCGCGATTCGCTCGACGGCCAGCGTGTCGTCGTACAGCGGATGCGCGGGATCTCCCGTCGAGTCCTCGATCGTGCAGCCCACAAGACCCGCCTCCGCCGCCAGGCGTATGGTCTCCGCGACCGCCTCCGGTGCGTCGCTGAACCCGCGCTCGAGGTCCGCGGAGACGGGCAGAGAGGTCGCGCCGACGATCGCCCGCGCGTGATCGAGTGCCTGGTCGCGCGTCAGCTCGCCGTCCTTCAGGCCGAGCGCGCAGGCCGACGCCGCGCTGGACGTGGCCAGCGCCTGGAAGCCGTGGCCCGCCAGCACCCGCGCGGACCCGATGTCCCACGGGTTCGGGATGACGAAGGTCGGCCCGTCGTGCAGCGCGCGGAACTCCCGGGCCTTGTCCTCCTGGCTGACCGCCATGACACCTCCTGCGACGGAACGTTCACCGTCGCGACAGATCCCATTGTGGCGCGGCGCCACCAGGCGCGGCAATCAGCGCGCGGCGCTCGTGCGGATCGGTCGATCTGCGGTGACACGTGCCGCAGTTGATGGCGCGCGCCGATCGGGCGGCGACTTCAGATTCTCCATGCGCTGCAGCCGCTGGTTGATGTCCCAGTGCATGGCCGCCATGTCACGGGCGGCGCGCTTGGGCCGCTTCTCGTCGCTCGCGAAATCGCACACTCGACGCGCCGTCGCGGATGCGTGAGGTAGGTGCTCAACGCGTTGGGGCGTACCTGAACTATCCCGAGATGGCCATCCTGCGCGGCGATCCGCAACGGCCCGAACTCCGGCGGCAGGCTGGCCTGCCGCAGTGAGCCTCTCCAAGCGGACACGCGACGCTTGTACCTGATGAGCTTCGCAGGTGGCGAAAGCTGGTACGATCACGCCGCCAGAACCTGTCCACTGTTGAAGGAGCGCGCGTAAATGAAGAGTCTGTACCTGTTGCCGCTGGCGCTGTTGCTTGTGGGCGCCACCCCCGCCGTCGCCCAGGACGTGCGCTACAACTTCGACAAGCAGGCCAATTTCGCCGGCTTCAAGACCTACAAGTGGGTGGTTCTCAAGGACGCGGCGAAACTGAACGACCTGGTCGACAAGCAGATCAAGGACACCGTCGACGCCGAGCTCGCCACAAAGGGCCTCACGAAATCAGACGCGGACACCGCCGATCTCTACATCGGTTACCAGGCCGGCGTCGGTACCGAGAAGCAGTACACCTCGTTCGACACCGGCTGGGGCTATGGCCCGGGCTGGGGCGGCGGATGGTACGGAGGCGGCGGCGGAGGCATGACGACCGGGACGACGTCCACGATCTACGTCGGCCAGCTGGCGCTCGACATGTACCAGACGTCCGCGAAGTCGCTCGTGTGGCGAGGCACGGCCACCAAGACCCTCGACCCGAAGGCCAAGCCAGAAAAGCAGCAGAAGAACCTGGCCAAGGCCGTGGCGAAGATGTTGAAGAACTATCCGCCGAAGAAGGACTAGTGCGACCGAAGCGCGAGCCGTTCGAGGTGGTCCGGACCATCGGGCTGACGCTGCCCGACGTCGAGGCCGCGACGAAGCACGACGGCTCGCCGGTGCTGAAGGCTGGAGGCTGTTTCATGGCGGGCCTGGCGGGCCATGCGTCGGCCGAGCCAGGTTCGCTCGTGGTGAGGAGTCGCGGCGAGGATCGCCAGTGGCTTCTCGAAGATGCTCCCGAGACGTACTACGTGACGGACTATTACGAGCGGCACCCCGTCGTGCTGGTACGACTCGCGCGGATTGACGACGCCGCGCTTCGCGACCTGCTGGCCGCCTCGAGGCGCCTCACGATGAAGAAGGCACGGCGGTCACGTTCAGTGCCACAGGACCGCGCCCATCACGAGGCTCACGATCCCGCCGGCGAGGAGTGAGCCGCCGACGACTTTCTCGCCATAGCAATCGTTCGAGTGTTGCTCGCGCGCTGGCGCACCAGGACGCGCGCGGTTACGCCGGAAGGGTGGAGAGTTCTTCCTCGTCAGCAGCGGACTGACGGCTGCCTCGGACCACCTCGCGCAGGGAGCGCAGCTCGGCGACGGTGATCACGCTGCGCCAGCGGAGGAGCGCCAGGTACCCGGTCGCCGCCACTCCAAGCAGCGCCACATTCCAGAGCGGCCCACCGCGGAAGAACGCAAGCAGGAGGCACGGCACCGCCAGCGCCGCCGCCTGGATCCCCGCGCGCGGCGAGTACCCCACGACGTCGCGCGTCCGCCACGTGATGATCGCCGCGTACGTTGCCGTGCCGAGCAGAATCGCGCACGCCATGCCGGTGCTGCCGAACCGAGGCGCGAGCAGCAGGCCGGCCCCGGCGCAAATCCCCAGCTCCGCGCCCGCCGCCCCCGCAGACAACCACGGCCGATCCGCGACGAGTGCGCCGAGACGGCCGACGCAGCCGATGGCCAGCATGAAGATCGAGGCCGCGAGCGGGCGAAAACTGGTGGCGGCCGGCATGAACGCCGCGCCGAGCAGTCGCGGCACCACGTCGTCGGCGACCAGCGCCGTGGCGAGCGCGACGAGGGCGGCCCCGACCATCATCCATTTCAACAGCCGGCCGAGCCACGCGGACACCGCGCCGAAGTCTCCGCGATGCTGCAGCGTGACCAGCAGCGGTGCAAAGGCAACCGAGCCCTGCCACAGGACGTACGCGCCCGTGAGATAGGCGCTGTAGGCGACGCCGAAGAACCCGACTTGCGCGTAGTCGCCCGAGGCCAGGCGCACGATCGTCTCACCGCTGCGCTGCGCGAGCGCGAGCAGCAGGTTGCCGGCGGCGAACGACGTGCCGATCTTCAGGAACGGTCCCAGGTACTCGCGGCGGAAATCGATCGCCGACCATCGAAGGTACGGACGCGCGCCGACGATGCCGGCGACCAGCACGACGATGTTGGCGGCGAGGAATCCGGCGCAGGCGCCGCGAAGCCCCGCGATCGGATAGCCGACGACCACACCGCCGAGCGACAACACCTTTCTCGCCAGATCGCCCAGGCCCCACCGTGCAGCCCGGTTCAGCCCGAGGAAGAGCGAGAAGCAGATGTTCCCGACTGCGCGGCAGAAGACGGCGGCCGCGATCAGCCCGGCCGCGACGCGATCGACGTCCCCGGCCAGAGCCGCGATGATCGCGAAATACGCGAGGGCCGTCAGCACGCCTGTCGACGCCCGAAGCGCCAGCAGGTTCGTCATCAGCTTGCGGATGCCAGCGGTGTCGCCGGCGGCGGCGAACTGCGGGACGACGCGCGTCATGAGCGACACCGCGCCGAGTCCGCTCAGCATGGCGAACCACATCGATACCGACGTCAGCAGCGCGTAGCGGCCGAAGCTCGCGGGGCCCATCAGCCGCGGCACGAGCAACCCGAACGCGGCGGCGGTGGCGAGGTGGACGCCGCGCTGCAGGACAAGCCAGCCGGCATTCCGCGTGGTCCGTCGGGCGTCGGTCACGACATGCGCAGCGTGTCCACGAGCGCCGCGAGCGCGGTGGGCTGCTGGCGCCGGCTCGGGTAGTAGAGGAAATATCCCGGGAACGGCGCCGACCAGTCCTCGAGGACGCGCACCAGCACGCCGCTCGCCAGGTAAGGAAGGACGTGTTCCTCGATGGCGAACGCCAGCCCGATGCCTTCGATCGCGGCCCGGATGATCAGCTCCGTGTCCTCGGTGATCAGCGGGCCGCGGACGGCGACGTTGATCGACTGATCGTCTTTGTCGAACTCCCAGCGATACAGGCCTTCAGCACCCTGCCGGAAGTTGATGCAGGGGTGATCCATGAGGTCGTTCGGCGTGATCGGCGCCGCGTGCGACTCGAAGTAGCGCGGCGCGCCGACGATCGCCGCGCGCTGATCGCGCGAAACGCGCACCGCGATCATGTCGCGCTCGATGAACTCGCCGAGGCGAATGCCCGCGTCGAAGCCTCCGGCGACCAGATCGACGCGCGGCACAGCCATCGTCGTGACGTCGAGCACGACGTTGGGGTAATCGCCCGTGAACCGCGCGAGCTTCGGCGCCAGCACGACTCGCGCCGCGTCGGGGCTGACGGCAAGACGGACGTGGCCGGCGGGAGTGTCTCGCAGCTGCGCGATCTGCTCGAGCGTGGCGGCGATGTCGCCGAGCGCCGGCCTCAGATGCGAGATGAGCTGCTCGCCCGGCTCCGTCGGCGCGACGCTTCTCGTCGTCCGCGCAAGCAGGCGGACGCCAATTCGCTCCTCGAGCCCGCGAATCGAGTGGCTGAGCGCCGACGGGCTCACGCCCAGGCGCCGCGCCGCCTTCGTGAAGCTCCTCTCGTCGGCCACCGCCAGGAAGGCGGCGAGGACGCTGAGGTCGTCCCGGTCCATTTGTGAATAGTACTCACAAACGCTTGCGGATTTTGGTATCTAGTCAGACGGTCACTCGGGACTTAGGCTGTTTCCGAGGGATTCATGAAAACACGCACTCTTGGAAAAAGCGGATTGCAGGTGTCGGCGCTCGGTCTCGGCTGCATGGGGATGTCGTTCTCGTTCCCGCCGTTTCCTGATCCGGCCGACATGGTCTCGATGATTCGAACGGCCGTCGATCGCGGCGTGACGTTCTTCGACACCGCCGAGGTGTACGGGCCGTACACGAACGAGGAGCTGGTGGGTGACGCCCTGGCGCCCGTGCGCGATCGCGTCGTCATCGCGACGAAGTTCGGCTTCAGGTTCGAGGGCGGGCGGAATGTCGGAATCGACAGCAGCCCCGCGCGCATTCGAGCGGCGGTGGACGGCTCACTGAAGCGGCTGAAGACCGACGTCATCGACCTGCTCTATCAGCATCGCGTGGATCTCGAGGTGCCGATTGAAGACGTCGCCGGGACGGTGAAGGAGCTGATCGCCGAGGGCAAGGTCAAGCACTTCGGCATGTCGGAAGCCGGCGCGAAGACCATCCGGCGCGCCCACGCTGTTCAGCCCGTCACCGCGCTTCAGAGCGAGTACTCGCTGTGGACGCGCGATCCGGAGCCGGAGATCCTGCCGACGCTCGAAGAGCTCGGGATCGGCTTCGTGCCGTTCAGCCCGCTCGGCAAGGGATTCCTGACGGGGAAGATCGATCAGAACACCACGTTCGAGAGCACGGATTTCCGCAACATCCTCCCGCGGTTCACGCCCGAGGCGCGCGAGGCGAATCAGGCGCTCGTGGATCTGCTCGGCAGGATTGCGGGGGAGAAGGGGGCGACGACCGCCCAGATCGCCCTCGCATGGCTTCTCGCCCAGAAGCCCTGGATCGTGCCGATCCCGGGGACGACGAAGCTGCACAGGCTCGAGGAGAACATCGGCGCTGTGGACATCGAGCTGACAGCCGCTGACCTGCGGGCCATCGAGGACGCAGCGTCGAAGATCACGGTCCACGGCGCGAGGTATCCTGAAGCGCTCATGAAGACCGTCGGCAGATAGCAGGCGGCTGCTCAGGATGCCGGGAAGGCCCGGCCTACTGTCTACGGCGTGCCGTAGGGCGGCCCTTCAGGGCCGCCGAGCCGACACGGCTTCTCCGGGCCGCAACCCATGCCTAGCTCGCTTCGAGAGCAGTTCGGCGACATCGACATCTATCTGTTCGACCAGCTCCTGCGCGGCACGATTGCTCCAGGTGCGACGGTGCTCGATGCCGGCTGCGGCCAGGGACGCAACCTCGTGTACCTGCTGAGCGCCGGGCACGACGTGCTCGCGGCCGACGAGCGGCCCGACGCCGTCGCGGCAGTTCGCGCGCTGGCGTCGACGCTCGCGCCGCGGCTTCCCGCGTCCAACTTTCGGTGCGAGCCGGTCGAGGCGATGACCTTCGATGCCGGCTGTGCGGATGTGGTGATCAGCAGTGCCGTGCTGCACTTCGCCCGCGACGAGGCGCACTTCCGTGCGATGCTGGCCGGCACGTGGCGTCCCCTCAAGACCGGCGGCTTGCTGTTCTGTCGCCTTGCCTCGTCCATTGGCCTGGAGGGTCGCGCCCAACGCATCGAAGGGCGACGCTTCCGTCTGCCGGACGGATCGGAACGGTTCCTGGTGGACGAAGCGTTGCTGATGGCACTCACCGACGAACTGGGCGGCGCGCTGGTGGACCCGCTGAAGACCACCGTCGTGCAAGGCCAGCGCTGCATGACCACGTGGGTCGTGCGGCGGATGCGATCCTAGGGCGGTGAAGATCCTTCTCTCCTGGTCCACGGGCAAGGATTCCGCATGGGCGCTGCACGTGCTGCGCCAGCAGTACCCGGACGCTGTGGCGGGACTGCTGACGACGACGAACGAGGCGTTCGATCGGGTCGCCATGCATGCCGTCCGGCGCGACCTGCTCGAAGCCCAGGCCGCCGCCACCGGCCTGCCGCTCACCGTTGTCCCGTTGCCTTGGCCCTGCTCGAACGAAGAATACGAGCGCCGGATGGCGGACGCCGTCGCCGGTTTCGTGGCGGCCGGATTCACGCACGCGGCATTCGGCGACCTCTTCCTCGAGGACGTGCGGCGCTATCGGGAAGAGCGGCTGGCGGGGTCGGGCCTGTCGCCGCTGTTCCCGTTGTGGAAGACCAAGACCACTGCGGCGCTCGCGCATGAGATGATCGCCGGTGGCCTGAAGGCGCGCGTCACCTGCGTGGATCCGAAACGCCTCGGCCCCTCGTTTGCGGGTCGCGCGTTCGACTCGGATCTGCTGGCGGCGCTGCCGGAGGGCGTCGACCCGTGCGGCGAGAACGGCGAGTTCCACTCGTTCGCGTGCGAGGGCCCGATGTTCCGCGCGCCGGTGGACGTCCGGGTGGGTGAGGTGGTCGCCCGTGACGGGTTCATCTTCGCAGACTTGCTGCCGGCGCATTCTTCGCGCGCGGCGAGCCCCACGACCGGGACGAATCCGGCGGCACCGTAAGCGCAGCCAGCCGATGCCGACCGCGACGATCTACAACTTCGACATCGATCTTGCCGATCACGACCGCGGCGTCTTCGAGACGCTGGCCCTCCGAGTGGCGCGACATCCATCGGAGTCCGAAGAATATCTCTGGGCTCGCGTCCTGGCCTACGCGCTCGAATGCACCGAGGGCATCCAGTTCTCACCCGGTGGACTGTCGGACCCCGACGGGCCCGCGATCACCGTCCGGGACAGGACGGGGACGATCCGCTCGTGGATCGAGATCGGCACGCCCGACGCCGCTCGACTTCACCGGGCGTCGAAGGCCACTCCACGCGTCGCGGTGTACCTCCACAAGGATCCGACGCAGTTTCTGGCCCGTCTCGGTGCCGGGCGGATCCATCGCGCCGAAGCGATCGAGATCTACTCGCTGGACCGCGCCTTCGTCGGCAAGCTCTCGCAGCACCTCGATCGGCGGATTGCCTTCGGCCTGTCGGTGTCGGATCGCGAGCTGTACGTCTCGATTGGCAGCCAGCAGTTGACTGGCGCCGTGGTTCAGCTCTCGATCCCTGCGTAGGCCGCTTCGTCGCGCGCCTCCCAAAGCTGAAGGGAATATCATGACCACTGACGCATCGAGGCCATCCATGACCAGACATCTCGGCTTCATCGCGATGCTTTCCATCTTCGGCCTGGCCGTGTCGCTCACAGCGGGCGCGCAGGCCTTCAAGATCGACAAGGTAGACATCAAGGGCGACGGCGGCACCGACTACGTGACCGTCGAGCCGGCCACCGGCCGGGTCTTCGTGACTCGCAGCACTCACGTGATGGTCGTGGAGGGCGCGACCGGAAAGGTCCTCGGCGACATCCCGGACACCCCCGGCGTGCACGGCACCGGGCTCGTCACGAAAGCGGGACACGGCTTCACGACCAACGGCGGCGACCAGACCGTCACGATGTTCGACCTCAAGACGCTCGCGGTCATCAGGCAGATCAAGGTCGGGCCTGGACTCGACGGCATCATGTACGACGCCGCGGACGACAAGGTGATCCTGACCAATCACAGCCGCCCGATCGGGACCCTCACGGCGCTCGATCCCACCACTGGAGACATCGTCGCCACCGTCGAGCTCGAGGACACATCGCCCGAAGGCGCCGCGACCGATGGCCAGGGGCACATCTTCGTCAACATCGAGGGCAAGAACACGATCCAGGTCGTCGACGTCAAGACGTGGAAGACGACCGCGTCGTGGCCGCTGGGCACGTGCGATGGCCCGACGGGCATCGCGTACGACAAGGCGTCGAATCGGCTCTTCTCCGGCTGCAACAAGACGTCGGTCGTGCTCGATCCCACCAGCGGCAAGGTCGTGGCCACCATCCCGAACGGCACACGCGTCGATTCGCTCGGGTGGGATCCTGAAAAGAAGCTGATCTACATCCCCAACGGCGGCGAGGGCAACGTCACGGTCGTCCACCAGGATTCGCCCGACAAGTATTCCGTCGTCGCCACCGTTCCGACCTTCCCCGGAGCGAAGACGATCACCGTGGACCCGGTAACGCACAACGTCTATCTGTTTCAGCCGGAGCGCGGTCCCGTTCCCGCGGACGCACCGCCGCCAGCGCCGGGGAGCCGCGGCCCTCGGGGTCCGGTGATCGCGGCGTGGTTCATCACGATCAGGCAGTAGCTCCGGTTGAGCTCCGCCTCTCGATAGTCCATGCCAATGTGCCTTTGGGTCAGATAGCGACCCGTGTAAGACTGCGAGCGAACGGATGGGGCGCTATGGCTGCATACGATGTCCTGATTGTGGACGACGACCAGGCGACGCGGGACGGTTTGAAAGAGCTGCTCGCCCTGGATGGATTCAGCGTCCAGACGGCCAAGGACGGGTCGCAGGCGCTCGACACGATTCGCACGCACGAGGTCGGCGTCGTCCTCCTCGACGTGGGGCTCCCCGGAATCAGCGGGCTCGACGTCATGGCGCGCTGCGCAGACGAAGGACGGTCCGCGAAGATCATCGTCGTCACTGGTTTGGACACTCCCGAAACCGTGCTCGCCGCGCTCCGTCAGCATGCGTACGACTTTCTGGCGAAACCCATCGAACCGGCGCGGCTGGTCGACATGGTGCGCAAGGCGCTGGCGGCCCCCACCACGCCGTGGATTCAAGTGCTCTCGGCACGGCCGGAATGGGTCGAGCTGCTCGTGCCGTGCACCCGCGAGGCGGTCGATCGCATTCAGAGCTTCGTGAATCAGCTCGAAACGGATCTGCCTTCCGAAGTCCGTGAATCGGTAGGCCTCGCGTTTCGCGAGCTGCTCATGAACGGCATCGAATGGGGCGGACATCTGAATCCGGCACAGACTGTCCGCGTTGCGTGTCTTCGAACACGCCGCATGCTGCTCTATCGAATTGCCGACCCCGGCACAGGCTTCAAGCTCGAGGACCTGTCACATGCGGCTGGCGGCGACGGGGCCGCGCCGATGGCGCACGATCAGGTCCGAGAAGAGAAAGGGATTCGTCCTGGCGGCTTTGGTCTGCTGATGATTCGGGCGATCGCCGACGAGCTGGTGTACAACGAACAGCGCAACGA
>JBKPSY010000039.1:0-53933 GCA_046735235.1 Acidobacteriota bacterium
GGCCCCGTGAACATGATGGCCATCGAGCAATTCGACGAGCTCGAGACGCGCCACGTGTTCCTGACGACGCAGCGTGCCGACCTGGTGCAGTCGATTTCGGCCACCAACGAGGCGATCGCCCGCATCGACGAGACGTCGAAAGTGCGCTTCAAGGAAGCCTTCGACGCAATCAACCTGAACTTCCAGAAGACGTTCTCGACGCTGTTCGGCGGCGGCCGCGCGGGCATCACCCTGCTGGACGACACCGATCCGCTCGAGAGCGGCATCGACATCGTCGCGAGCCCTCCGGGCAAGCGGCTTCAGAGCGTGCAGCTGCTCTCGGGAGGCGAGAAGGCGCTGACGGCGATCTCACTGATGTTCGCGATCTTCGAGTACAATCCGAGCCCGTTCTGCCTGCTCGACGAGATCGACGCACCGCTCGACGACGCCAACATCGGGAGGTTCGTCGAGATGCTGAAGGGGATGCTGCGCCACACGCAGTTCATCCTCATCACGCACAACCGGAAGACCATGGAAATCGCGGACCGCCTCTACGGGGTCACGATGGAGGAGCCGGGGGTCTCGCGCCTGATTTCAGTGCGCCTGAACTGAGGCTCGCCGCGGGTTCGGGATTGCCGGTTGCGGGTTGAACACCGCCGAGGAAGTCCGCAGCCGGCAACCAGCAGCCGTGAAACCCGGCCCGCCCGTCCGGCGTATCATCCCCTGGAGGGATTCATGAGACGCCTGTTCCTCAACACGGCGCTGGCCGCCGCCTTGTGCCTGTCGGCCAGCGGGGCCGCGGCCTGCGACATCAGCATCGGCGACACCGGCTTCAACATCGGGATGGCCACCAACAAGGCCACCGAGACGTGGACGCGGAGCTACGCCGTCTCGGCCGGCGGGACCTTCGAAGTCGAGAACACCAACGGCCTGGTCGAAGTGCTCCAGGGCACCGGCCCGAAGGTCGAGGTATCGGCCGAAAAGATCGCCAAGGCCTCGAGCGACGAGGCGGCCAAGGACCTGCTGACCAAGATCGAGATCGTCGAAACCGTGAAACCCGAGTCGGTGCGGCTCGTGACGAAGACGCCGAAGTCGTTCGGGTCTGGCGGCGCCGAAGTGAAGTACACGATCAAGGTGCCTGCCGGGCTCCGCGTTCGCGCGGGGACCACCAACGGCGGGATCAAGCTGACGGGCATCTCGAACGACGTCGAGGCGTCGACCACCAACGGCGGCGTAAACGGCGAGGACCTGAGCGGCACCATCGACGCGTCCACGACGAACGGCGGCGTGCACCTGGCGCTGTTGAAGCTCGGCTCCGGAGGCCTGAAGGCCGAGACGACCAACGGCGGCGTCAGCGTCGTGGTGCCGACCGACACGAAGGCGAACATCTCGGCGCACGTCACCAACGGCGGACTCGGTGTCGAGAACCTGAACGTCGTGAGCACCGAGCAGAACCGGCGGCATCTGGAAGGAACGCTGAACGGCGGGGGCCCGTCGATCGAGCTGGGCACGACCAACGGCGGCATCAGCCTGAAGGGGAAGTGACCGAAGACAAGGCCGCCCGTTACCATCGGCTGAAGCGTCGCGCCGACATCGCCGGCCTCCTCTGGGGCGCGGCGCTTCTCCTCCTGCTGTCTTTCTCTGGCGCGGCTCGCGGCTTGCGGGATCTGGCGCGCGGCGCGACCGGCGGAGAGCTCTACGCCACCGTCGCGGTCGTCGTGCTCGCGATCGTCCTGCTGCACGAGATCCTCGCGCTCCCGCTCGAGTGGTACAGCGGTTTCGTGCTCGAGCGCCGCTACGACCTTTCACGTCAGACGCCTGGCGCCTGGGCACTCGATCACGTCAAGGGCACCGTGCTCAGTGCCTGCCTGACCATCGCCGGCGCGCTCATCGTGTATGCCGCCATGGCGCACGCGCCTGCGGTGTGGTGGCTCGTGTCGGGCACCGTGTTCGCCTTCCTGTTCGTCGGCCTCGCCAATCTCGCGCCGGTGTTGCTGCTGCCCATCTTCTTCACGTTCAAGCCACTCGAGCGCGACGCGCTGCGCGGACGTCTCGAGCAGCTCGCCGCGCGTGCCGGCACGCGCATCGTCGGCGTGTACGAGTGGGCGCTCGGCACGCGAACGCGAAAGGCGAACGCTGCCCTGGCGGGCCTCGGCAACACGCGCCGCATCCTCGTCTCGGATACGATGCTGGACCAGTATTCGGATGACGAGATCGAGGTGGTCCTGGCGCACGAGCTCGGCCATCACGTGCACCATGACATCTGGCGGGGCCTGGCGCTCGAAATCGGGCTGATTCTGCTCGGGTGCTTCGCCGCGGACTGGGGCCTCAAACGACTGGGGCCGCTGGTGGGCCTCGAGGGTCTCGCCGATCCGGCGGGGGTGCCGCTCGTCGCGGCCGCGGCCGGCGCGGTCTCGCTCGTCCTGCTGCCGTTCGGGCTCGCGCTGTCGCGGCGTCACGAGCGCCGCGCGGATCGCTTCGCCCTGGATCTCACGAAGAACCCCAACGCGTTCGTCACCGCGATGCGCCGCCTCGGCGCGCAGAACCTCGCCGAAGAGCAGCCGTCGCGGATCGTCCAGTGGCTGTTCCACAGCCATCCGCCGCTGGAGGAGAGACTGGCCGCGGCGCGGGCGTGGCGGGATGAATAGCGAATACGGAATAGGAAGAAAGCCGGCGCGCGGAATCGCATGACTCCGCCTTCCGTTTCCCCCTTCGCTATTCGCGATTCCCTGTTCCCTATTTCGGATGGACGATCAGCTCGCCCTGCATTTCCTTGCAGCGCTCGTCCTGCTTCAAGTTGCAGTAGAACCGGAACGTGCCGGGGCGATCGGCCCGGAACTCGAACGTGACCGCCTGGTGGGCGCCGGCGCGCTTCGCGATGCGGTACTCGTCGATCGTGAAGCTGTGGGCGATGTCGGACGCGGAGAGCGTGATTTTCACGAGGTCGTTCTGATCGACCTCGAGCTTCGGCGGGGAGAACTGATACTTGCTCGCCGCGATCGCGAACGCGCGCTGCGGCTGCGTGGCGTCCTGCGCGAAGTCGGGCCATGCCGTCACGAGGAGCGCCCCGAGAGCCAGCAGCGCCCCGCCAGCCACCAGGCGGCCGGATCGTGGATTCCGCGTCATGACCTGCCTCCCGCCCCTTGAGACGCCAGCCGCCCCGGAGCGGCCGGGGAACGCTGCGTTGATCTTATCGTGACGAGGCGGGAAGGCGAGTAGTGCGGGCGAGACTGACGTCCCGCCCCATGCGTCGCAGTGAAATCAGTGGCGGCGATGGTCGTCGCGCCGCGGCCGGTCTCCGCCTTCGCCTGCGGGAGCGCCGGTCGGGGCCGGTTCTCCCGGCTGCCCTTCGTTGAGGAGCGCCTTACGGCTGAGCCGGATCTTGCCGGTGGGGTCGATGTTGATGACCTTCACCATCACCTGCTCGCCTTCTTTCAGCTCGTCGCGGACGTCCTTCACACGGTGGTTCGCGATCTCGGAGACGTGCAGCAAGCCGTCGGTGCCCGGCATGATCTCGACGAAGGCGCCGAAATCCGTGATCCGCTGCACTTTGCCGACGTAGGTCTTGTTCAGCTCCGGTGTGGCGGTCAGTTCCTGGATGATCCCGATCGCTTTCTGCGCCGCAGCCTCGTCGGCCGACGCGACGTTCACGCGGCCGTCGTCTTCCACGTCGATCTTGACGCCCGTGCGCTCGATGATCGACCGGATCATCTTGCCGCCCGGCCCGATGACGTCGCGGATCTTGTCGACCGGGATTTTGATCGTCACGATCCGCGGAGCGATCGGCGACACGCTGGTACGCGACTCGCCGAGCGTCTCGGCCATCTTGCCGAGGATGTGCATCCGGCCCGCGCGCGCCTGCTCGAGCGCCTCGCGCATGATGTCAGCCGTGATGCCGGTGACCTTGATGTCCATCTGCAGCGCGGTGATGCCCTGCGCCGTGCCGGCCACCTTGAAGTCCATGTCGCCGTAGTGATCTTCGGCGCCCGCGATGTCGCTGAGGATCGCGTACTTGCCCGAGGCCTCATCCATGATGAGCCCCATGGCGATGCCCGCGACCGGTGAGCTGATCGGGACGCCGGCGTCCATCATCGACATCGACCCGCCGCAGACCGATGCCATCGACGAGCTGCCGTTGCTCTCGAGGATGTCCGACACCAGGCGGATCGTGTACGGGAACTTCTCCTCGGGCGGAACGACCGGCGTGAGCGCGCGCTCGGCGAGGGCGCCGTGTCCCACTTCCCGGCGGCCCGGACCGCGCATGAACTGCACTTCGCCGACCGAGAACGGCGGGAAGTTGTAGTGCAGCATGAAGCGCTTGTAGTACTCGCCGTCCACGTGCTCGATCTTCTGCTGGTCGTCGGCGGTGCCGAGCGTGCAGGTGACGAGCGCCTGCGTTTCGCCGCGCGTGAACACGACCGAGCCATGGGTGCGGGGCAACACGCCGGTCTCCGACCAGATCGGCCGGATCTCGTCGAACTTGCGGCCGTCGAGACGTACG
This sequence comes from Acidobacteriota bacterium, assembly GCA_046735235.1. GTDB lineage: Bacteria > Acidobacteriota > Vicinamibacteria > Vicinamibacterales > JAENWD01 > JAENWD01. The sequence goes on from JBKPSY010000039.1 coordinate 4,481, forward strand.
CGACGCTCGAGCACCTCGTCGCGCAGCACTTTCTCCTTCAGGCCCTTGAAGATGCTCTTCGCGTCGGCCTTGCGCGCGGGCTCGGCCTCCGCGTAGCCCGCGAGGAACTCTTCCTGCACCTTGTCGACGCGGGCGTAGTTCTCGAGCTTGTCGCGCAGGCGCATCGCCTCGGTCAACGGCGCCAACGCCTTCTGCTCGACCTCGCGCGCGAGATCAGCGTCCACGTCCTTCACCACGACCTGGCGCTTGGGCTTGCCTGCGTCCTTCGCGAGCGCATCGATGGTGGCGACAATCTTCTTGATCGCGGCGTGGCCCGCTTCGAGCGCCCTGGCGACCTGTTCCTCGGGCACTTCCTTCGCGCCAGCCTCCACCATCACCAGGCCGTCCTTGCTGCCGGCGAGGATGATGTCGACCGCGCTCCGCTTGCGCTGGTCGTAGGTGGGGTTGATGACGTACTCGCCGTCCACCAGGCCGACGCGCACGCCCGCGATGGTTGTGTGGAACGGGATTTCCGAGAGCGCGAGCGCTGCCGAGGCGCCGGTGATCGACAGCACGTCGGGGTCGTTCTCCTTGTCGGCCGAGAGCACCAGCGCGATGATCTGCGTCTCGTGGCGCCAGCCGGAGGGGAACAACGGCCGAATGGGCCGGTCGATCATGCGCGAGGTGAGGACTTCCTTGTCCGCCATCTTGCCTTCGCGCTTGAAGAAGCCGCCGGGAATGCGTCCCGAGGCGTACGCATACTCGCGGTAGTCAACCGTCAGCGGCAGGAAGTCGATGTTCTCGCGCGGGCTCGCCGCACGGCACGCCGTGACGAGCACCACCGAGTCGCCGAAGCGGACAATAACGGAACCGTCGGCCTGCTTGGCCAGCTTGCCGGTCTCGAATGAAAGGGTCTTGGAGCCGATCTGGAGTTCGCGCGTGTGCATAGGAGCCTGGTCCGCCGGGTATGCCGGTATGTCTGTTCTGTCGGGTCTGCCGAGTCTCTCAGGTCAAAAAGGTCGCTCGGGTCGCTTGGTCGAAGGGGTTTTGGCCAGGGTGGTCGGTCGCTCCGACCGGCCTGTCGCCCTGTCCGACGTGCGCGACCTGGCGGACCTGTTACTTCCGGATCCCGAGCTTGCGGATGAGCTCTGCGTAGCGCTCCGCATCCTTCTGCTTCAGGTAGTCGAGCAGGCGTCGGCGCTGCCCGACCAGCTTCAGCAGGCCGCGGCGCGAGTGGTGATCTTTCGCGTGGGTCTTGAAGTGCTCGGTCAGGTAGTTGATGCGCTCGCTCAGGATGGCTACCTGCACTTCCGGTGAGCCGGTATCGGACTCGTGGGTGCGGTAGGACCCAATAACTTCCGTCTTGCGATCCTTCGTCAAGGCCAATTCGCTGTCCTCCACGTACGCCCCAGTCGTGACCAGGTCGCCGTAAGCCGTTTCTGCACAATCAGAAACACCACAGTTTACATCAACACCACGACCGGGTGCAAAAAACCGCCGCGGTTTTCGCCTACAGCCATCAGGTTCCCCGATGAGTCGACCAGGCGGCAGTGCGGGGGACCTGCGGGGACCGGCCCAGCCAGATGGGCCGGCGCCAGTTCTCGCCCGTGCTTCAGGCGGTCCAGCCCGTCCGGTGCGACCGTCGCGATCGGCAGGTCCGGCAGCAGGGCCGCCATTGGCCGGAGATGGGCCCTCACCACCTCGGGCGAGGTCGCCAGCATCTCCGCCGACACCGCGCCGTCCAGGGAGAAACTGCCGCTGCGGGTCCGCCGAAGACTTGTCAGGTGCGCGCCGCATCCGAGGATTTGCCCCAGGTCGTGGGCCAGCGATCGGACGTAGAACCCGGCCGACGCGGTCACGCGAACCCGCGCCTCCGACCCGCGGTAGCCGAGCAGCTCCAGGTCGTGGACGGTCACGTCCACCGGCTCGAGCGCCACCGCCACGTCGGCGCGAGCCAACTCGTAGGCCCGTTTGCCGCCGACGTGCTTGGCTGACACCGCCGGGGGCGCCTGGCGGATGTCGCCACGGAACGTGATGAGTGCCGCCTCGACTTGCGCGGGATCGATCGGTGCGGCGCTGATCGCGCCAACGGGCGTCCCCTGGGCGTCGTAGGTGGACGTTGCAAACCCGAACCGCACCGTCGCTTCGTAGGTCTTCCGGTCGGCGCCGAGGAACTGTGCGAGGCGCGTGGCCCGTCCGACAAGGAGCGGAAGCACTCCGGTCGCCAGCGGGTCGAGCGTGCCGGTGTGCCCGATGCGCGACTGCGTCAGCGCGCGCCGCGCCATCGCGACGATGTCGTGCGAGGTGATGCCGGCCGGCTTGTCGACGACGAGCCCGCCGTCCGGACCGTCAGGATTGGCGGCCCGTCGCGTCATACGACCGGCGGCGCGTCGGTGTCGACGCCGGCGCCGGGCGCCATGGCCGGCGCCATCGCGGCCAGCAGCGATGCGCGCGCCGTCAGGTAGTCGCCTTCGATCGCGCACCCCGACGCGTTCTTGTGCCCGCCCCCGCCGAACTGCTTCGCGACCGCAGCGACGTCGATGGCGCCCTTCGACCGCAGACTCACGCGAAAGAGCGTCGGTCCGAGCTCCTTGAAGAACGCCGACGCGCGGATCTCCTTCACCGTGAGCGGCAGGTTGATCAACCCGTCGGTGTCGTCGTACGTGCCGCCGGCCTTCGAGACCATGGCTTCGTCCACGCGCATCAGCGCGAGACGGCCCTCGAGCTCGAGCTCAATCGCGCTCAGCACCGCGCCGAACAGGCGAAGCCGGCCGAGCGTGTTGCTGTCGAACACGGCACGCGCGACGCGCGGCGGATCGACCCCAGCCTCGACGAGCGCACGGCAGATGTCGAACGTCCGCGCCGAGATCGAGGAATAGTGGAACGATCCGGTGTCCGTCAGGATGCCGACGTAGATATGCGTCGCGATCGCCGGCGTCAGCGTCACGCCGAGCGCGACGGTGAGGTCGTACACCATCTCCGCGCACGCGGCCGCCGACGCGTCGAACCAGTTCAGTGCGCCGTAGTTCGTGTTGCCCTGATGGTGATCGACGTTGATGACGAAGGAACGATCGAAGCCGGCGACGCCCGTGCGATCGAGGGAGCTGCACTCCATGATGATCGCCGCGTCGTACGCCTCATCGACCGCCTCCGCGACACGGATCCGATCGGTCCCCGGGAACGCCGTCAGCGGTCCCGGCACCGGGTCGCGATTCACGAGCGCGACCTCCTTGCCGAGCGACTCGAGCGCCAGCGCCATCGCCATCTGGCTGCCGATGGCGTCGCCATCGGGCCGAGCGTGCGAGCTCAGGACGAACCGCTGGCGCGTCCGGATCGCGGCGACGATCGCCGCAATCGCCTGCTCTCGCTCACTCATGGTCACCCGGATGTCCGGGCGCGCCGTCCGGGCCGGCCTCAGCGGCTCGTTCGGCGTCGTCCCGCTTGATTTGCTCGAGCAGCTCTTCGACACGCGCCTGGTGCGCGACCGATTCGTCGAACTGGAAGGCGAGCTCGGGCACGCGCCGCAGATTGAGTCGCATGGCCAGCGCGCGGCGGATGAAGGGCAGCGCGCGATCGAGCGCACGCGCGGCTTTCTTCCGTTGGGCCGGATCGCCGAGGGTGGTGTAGTAGACGCGCGCCTGCTGCAGGTCGGGCGCGACCTTCACGCGCGTCAGCGTCAGAAAGCCGATGCCCGGATCGCGCACGTCACGGGCCAGGATGTCGCTGACTTCCTGCCGGATCTGCTCGGCGAGCTTGATAGTGCGTGACACCTGGCCCCTGACTTCGGACTCCGGACTCCAGCCGTCGGACTCCGGCTATGCCGTCGCCGTCGCCGCGATCTTCTCGATGACGAACACCTCGATGTGATCGCCGACCTTGAGGTCGTTGTACCGATCGAGGCCGATGCCGCATTCGAAGCCGGACCGCACTTCGGACACGTCGTCCTTGAAGCGGCGGAGCGAGGTGATCTTGCCTTCGAAGACCACGACGTTGTCGCGCACCAGGCGGGCCTGCGCGTCGCCCGAGCGGATGATGCGCCCGTCGGTGACCATGCAGCCGGCAATCGTGCCGATCTTGGGGACCTTGAAGATCTCGCGGACCTCTGCCGTCCCGAGCCGCTGCTCCTTGAGCGTCGGCTCGAGCAGGCCGGTCATCGCAGCCTTGATCTCGTCGGTCACGGTGTAGATGACCGAGTGCAGCCGGACGTCCACGCTCTCGCGGTCCGCGACTTCTGCGGCGTTCCGATCCGGCCGGACGTTGAAGCCGATGACGATGGCGTTGCTCGCCGAGGCGAGCAGCACGTCGAACTCGGAGATCGCGCCGACGCCCGAGTGGATGATGCGAATCCGGACCTTGTCGTCGCTCAGCTTCTGCAGCGTGTCGGCGAGGACTTCCGCCGAGCCCTGCACGTCGGCCTTCACGATGATCGGCAGGTCCTTCACGCTGCCTTCGGCGATCTGCTCCTTGAGCGACTCGAGCGTGAGGCGTCCGCCCTTGGCGCCGAGCGCCTTGTTCTTGGCCTGCTCTTGTCGGAAGTGCGCGATCTGGCGTGCCTTGGCCGGGTCGGCGACCGCCTGGAAGGTGTCGCCCGGCTGCGGCAGCCCGGTGAGCCCGAGCACTTCGACCGGCGTCGACGGGCCGGCCTGCTTCGTCGGGTGCCCGCGATCGTCGATGAGCGCGCGTACCTTGCCGACCATCGAGCCGGCGATGAAGTTGTCGCCGACCTTCAGCGTGCCGTCTTGCACGAGGATCGTCGCCACAGGGCCGCGGCCGCGATCGAGCTTGGCTTCGAGCACGGTGCCCATCGCGCCCTTCTGCGGGTTCGCCTTCAACTCGAGGATGTCCGACGAGAGCAGGATCATCTCGAGCAGCAGGTCGAGGTTCTGGCGCTTCTTCGCCGAGACGTCCACGGTGACGGTGGTGCCGCCCCAGGCTTCCGGCATCAGGCCGAGATCCGCCAGCTCGCGCTTGACGTTGTCGGGGTTCGCGCCCGGCTTGTCGATCTTGTTCACCGCGACGACGATCGGGACGTTGGCCGCCTTGGCGTGATTGATCGCTTCACGCGTCTGCGGCATGACGCCGTCGTCGGCCGCGACGACGAGGACGACCACGTCGGTCACCTTCGCGCCGCGCGAGCGCATCATCGTGAACGCTTCGTGACCCGGCGTGTCGAGGAAGACGATGTTGCGGTCCCCAACCGCGACGTGGTACGCGCCGATGTGCTGCGTGATGCCGCCGGCTTCGCGCTCCGCCACCTTGGTCTCGCGAATCGCGTCGAGCAGTGTCGTCTTGCCGTGGTCGACGTGGCCCATGACCGTGACGACGGGCGCGCGCGCCACGACGTCCTCGGGGTTGCTGTCGCCGGCCTCGACGTCGACCATTTCCTCTTCGAACGTGCGCATCTGCACGTCGGCGCCGAACTCTCGCGCGATGGTCGTGGCGCTCTCGCTGTCGAGGGTGGAGTTGATGGTCATCATCTTCCCCTTCTCGAGCAGCTTCTTGAGCACGTCCTTGACCTTGGCCTCGAGCTTGTCGGCCAGGTCCTTGACGGTCATCCCTTCGGCGAGCGTGATCGCCTTGGTGATGGGAGGCGGCGCGATCGTCGTGGGCATGGACGACCGATCCGTGGGCCGCGACGAGGTGCGGCGACCCGAGCTGGAGCCCGGGCGGTGGTACTGGGGCGGCCGATAGCCGCCCGGCTGGCCGGGGCCTCCCGGACGCTGGCCCGGCATGCCCGGACGCGGCGGCATTCCCGGACGCTGGCCGTATCCGGGTTGACCCGGCGTCTGCGTGCGCACAGGCTGCGACGGCAGCGGCCGTGGTCCTCCAAGCGGTGCGGGCGGGTAGCTGGGTCGGGGACCACCGGGCGGGGCCGGGCGCGGGGGCAGGGTGCCCGGGCGCGGCGGCGCTACGGTCGGTGTTCCGGTGCGGGCTGCTGGCCCCACGATTCCCGGCTTGGCGCTCGGAGCGGCCGGTTTGGCCTGCACGGGCGGTTGAACGATCGGACGGCGCGGCGTGACCGGCGGCAGCGACGGACCGGTCGTGACGCCGCCTTCTTCGACGCGCAGGCGCAGCTTCGAACCGACGACGCGGCCCGACGCGAGGGCGGCGGGCGCCTGCGAGGCCGGCGTTTCCGTGCGAGCGGCAATCTCAGGCTCGCTGACTTCGGGCGCGATCGATTCGGCGTCGTCCTGGACGGAATGGGGCTCGGTCTCGGCCACCGGGGCCTCGACGACGGGCTCGTTCGGAATGTCGACGGCTTCCCGGGCCGCTTCGACTGCCTCGGGCTCGAAGGCCTCGAGTGTCTCGTCGACCGGCAGTTCGGCAAGGGCGTCGGCGGCCGCGGCAGCGCGCTCGGCTTCGTGAATCGCCTTGGCCGCCTTGACCAGGCGCGGCGGTCCGAGCGTCGGCGCGGCGGGCTTGGCCGGCTCCGGCGCGCCCTTCTTGGCCAGCGTCGGCTTCTTCGGCGCCGGACGGGCGGCTGCGCCTTCGGCGAACAGATCACCGCTCGGCAGCGTGATGCCGCGCTGACGGGCGAGCCGATCGACGAACTGCCGTCCCACCACCTCTTCGATGGTGCTCGACGCGCTCTTCACCTCGATGCCATGATCGCGCTTGAGCAGCGCCATCACCTCTTGGCTGGTGGTACCGAGCAGTTCCGCGACCTTGTAAATCCGAACTGTGGACAAACGATTACCTCAATGATGTCGCGACGCGCGTGGCGCGCCGCTACTAGCTCTGGGTCTCGGACTCGGCGGCTGTCGCCTCGGCCTGCACTTCCTCGCCCTTAACTTCCTCGCCTCCCTCGGCCTGTGCGGCCTCGTTGTCGGTGTCGGCCGCCTGGAGCGTCTCGTCCTGGACTGCGGGGTCGGTGCGCTCGGCCGGCTCGCCTTCCGTGCCTTCCTTGGCCCCCTCGCCCTCCTCCGCCTGAGTCCCGCCGAGCGCGAGCCCCTCGAACTGCAGCTCGATCTCCTTGCGCTTCTCTTCCTCGCTCTTGATGTCGATGCGCCAGCCGGTCAGCTTCGCGCCGAGCCGGACGTTCTGGCCCTTCTTGCCAATCGCGAGCGACAGCTGTTTGTCCTCGACCACGACTTCCATGACCTTGTTGTGGTCGTCGACGATCGAGACGCGCTGCACCTTCGCCGGGCTGAGCGCGTTGGTGACGAAGCTCACGGGGTCGTCGGAGTACTCGACGATGTCGATCTTCTCGCCGCGCAGCTCGCGGATGATCGCCTGCACGCGCGTGCCCTTCATGCCGACGCACGCGCCGACCGGATCGACGTCACGCTCGCGCGAGTAGACGGCCACCTTCGCGCGATCCCCGGCCTCGCGCACGGCGCCGCGGATCATCACGGTGCCATCGTAGATCTCGGGCACTTCCTGCTCGAACAGCTTGATGAGCAGCGCCGGGTCTGTCCGCGACAGCACGATCTGCGGGCCCTTGGCCGAGCGGTTCACGCCCTTGATGACGGCGCGCAGGCGGTCGCCCGGGTTGTAGCTCTCCGCGCGCGACTGCTCCTTGCGCGGCAGCACCGCTTCGACGCGGTTGCCGATCTCGGTGATCATGTCGCCGGTTTCGAAGCGCTTGACCGTCGCGTTGACGACCTCGCCGAGCCGCTGGTTGTATTCCCCGAAGATGTTCTCGCGCTCGGCCTCGCGGACCTTCTGGAAGATCACCTGCTTGGCGGTCTGCGCGGCGATGCGCCCGAGCACGTCGGTCGGCTTCGGGAACTCGATCTCCATGTCGACTTCGGCTTCTTCGCCGTAAAGCTGCTGCGCCTCGCCGAGGGAGACCTCGAGCGCGGGGTCGTTCACGGTGTCGACGATCTGCTTGACCGCGAAGAGGTCGACCTGTCCCGACTCGGGGTTGAAGCGGGCCTTCAGGTTCTCGGTCGACTTGTAGGCCTTGCGGGACGCGGCCAGCACGGCGTCTTCGATCGCCGAGATGATGACCGTCGGCTCGATGCCCTTTTCCTTGGCGATCGTCTCGATCAGTTGCTGCAGAGGGCTCGTCATGCTGTCTGGCTGCCTGTGACGCGAGTCTAGAATTCCACGTCGAGGTTGGCGCGCTTGATGCCGTCGATCGGGATTCGGTGCGCTCGTTCTCTCTTGCCGACGAGGATCACGACCTCGCCGCCCTCGACGCCCTGGATGCGGCCGTTGAAAAACGTCTGGCCGTCGACCGGCTGCTCGAGCACGAGCTTGGCCAGGCGGCCCACGAATCGCCGGTAGTCGGCTTCGTGCCGGAGCGCACGATCGAGCCCCGGCGAGGTGACTTCCAGCGTGTACGCCCGATCGAGCGGGTCTTCGACGTCCAGGATCGTGCTCAGCTCACGGCTCACGAGCGAGCAGTCCCCGATGCCGACGCTCTCTTCGGGCGTTGCCGCCGGACCGGGCCGGTCGATGGTCACGCGGACCACCCAGCCGACCGATTCGCGCGTCAGTTGCACGTCCACGAGCTCGAGGCCATGCGCCCCGACGACCCGTTCGGCCGTGGCCCTGATTTGTGACAGCGCGTCCATCCGGCGGAAGTGCCCCTAAAACAAAAAAGTGGGCCAAAGCCCACTCAGGTTGCCCTTTGGGACGTATTTGTAACTCCCGATATTAGCACGGATCAGGCCGGCCTCACCAGCAGGTCATACCCCTGGGCTCCGACCACTTCGCCCTCGACCAGCTGCCCTGCGGCGTAGGCCGACGGGTCGCATTCGGTGAGGTAGACCAGCGGGTCGATGTCGGGGGCCTGGGACGCCAGGCGTCCCCTCAGGACGAGCTCGTGGTCGGCGGACGGGCCGTCCACCATGACCCGCACGCGCTGGCCGACCCGGGCCTGCTGGGCCTGCGCCACGATGGCGGCCTGCGTCGCCATCAGCCGGTCACGGCGCTTCCGCTTGACCGACGCCGGGACATCGTCGTCCCACTCCCCGGCGCGGGTGCCCTCTTCGTGCGAATACGTGAACACGCCGACGTGGTCGAACCCGACGGCGCTGACAAATCCGCTCAGCTCGTCGAAGTCGGCCTCGGTCTCGCCCGGGAACCCGACGATGAACGTGGTGCGGAGGGAGACGTCCGGAATCCGCGTCCGGATGTTGCTGAGCAGCGTCTCATACGACTTGCGCGTGCCCGGACGGCGCATGCGCTTCAAGACGGCGTCCGAGGCATGCTGCAGCGGCAGGTCGATGTACTTCACGACCTTTTCGCACTCGGCCATGGCGTCGATCATCCCGGCGTCGATGGTCGTCGGGTACAGGTAAAGCAACCGAATCCATTGGATGCCGGCGACGCCGTTCAGGCGCCGCAGCAGGCGGCCGAGGGCGCCTCGCTCGCCGAGGTCGTTGCCGTAGAAGGTCGTGTCCTGCGAGATGAGCAGCAGCTCCTTCACGCCGCGCGCGCCCAGTTGCTCGGCTTCGCGCACGATCTCGTCGGCCGAGCGCGACCGGTACTGGCCGCGAAGGCGCGGGATGATGCAGAAGGCGCAGGTGTAGTCACAGCCCTCCGCGACCTTCACGTACGCGTAGTGCTTCGGCGTCGCCAGATGGCGCGGCGTCTGCGCATCGTAGATGTAGGTCGGCAGTTCCGTGCGCGAGCCAAGCGGTTGATGTTTCGCCCGAGGCCTGTCCCCCGTACCGGTACTTGTACTGGTACGAGATCTATACAGTGTCACTGGTACTGTACCGGGGACAGTCCCCAGATCGGGTTTCGCCTCGGCGGCGGGCGCCAGAGCGTCGACGATGTCCGGAACTTCACCGGTGCCGAGCACCGCGTCGATCTCCGGGATCTGCGCCTGCAGTTCGTCGCGATACCGCTCCGCGAGACAGCCGGTGACGATCAGGCGTTTGCAGGCGCCCGTCTTCTTCAGCTCCGCCATCTCCAGGATCGTGTCGATCGATTCCTGCTTGGCGCGATCGATGAAGGCACAGGTGTTGACGACGAGCACCTCGGCCTCGCGCGCGTCCGGCGTCAAGGTGTGCCCGGCCTGCTCGGTGAGCCCCAGCATCACCTCGGAGTCGACGAGGTTCTTGGGGCAGCCGAGCGAAATCATTCCGACTTTCATCAGACTTCGGACTCCAGACTACGGGTAAAGCCGGTACAGCATACGCGGGTACGGAATCGTCTCCCGGACGTGCTCCAGGCCGCAGACCCAGGCCACCACACGCTCGATGCCCATGCCGAACCCGCCATGGGGCACTGAGCCGTACTTGCGCAGGTCGAGATACCACTCGAACGCTTCGCGCGGCAGCTTGTGCTCGTCGATGCGCTGCAGCAGCAGGTCGTAGTCGTCGAGACGCTCGCCGCCCCCGATGATCTCGCCGTAGCCTTCCGGCGCGAGCACGTCCACGCACAGCGCCTTGTCGGGCTGTACGGGATCGGGCTTCATGTAGAACGCCTTGATGGCCGCCGGATACCGATGCACCGCGACCGGCCGGTCGTACTGCTCCGACAGGACCGTCTCGTCGCCGCCGCCGAGATCGGTGCCGTACTGGAACGGCTGCCCCTTCTCGACCAGGATCTTCGCGGCCTCGTCGTACGATACGCGCGGGAATGGCGCCTTCACTTGTTCGAGCTTCGCGGTGTTCCGCTCGAGCGTCTTCAACTCCCGCTCGCGGCGATCCAGCACGCGGCTCACGACGTGGACGACCAGCCCTTCCGCCAGCTCGATGACGTCGTCGAGCGTCGCATAGGCGACCTCCGGTTCGACCATCCAGAACTCGGTGAGATGGCGGCGGGTTTTCGACTTCTCGGCACGGAACGTAGGCCCGAAGCAGTACACGCGGCCAAGCGCCATGGCATTCGCTTCGTTGTAGAGCTGTCCGCTCTGCGTGAGATAGGCCGTGGTGTCTTCGAAGTACTGCACCGGAAACAGCGTCGTCGTGCCCTCGCACGCGGCCGGCGTGAAGACCGGCGTGTCGGCGAGGATGAAGTCGCGCTCGTTGAAATAGTCGCGGACGGCGTTGATGACCTCGTGGCGGACGCGGAGGATCGCCTGCTGGCGCGGGCTCCTGATCCACAAGTGCCGGCGATCGAGCAGGAAGTCCACGCCGTGTTCCTTCGGCGTGATGGGGAAGTCGTGGGCCTCGCTGTGGACCTGCAGGCCGGTCGCGTCGATCTCGTAGCCACCCGGGGCGCGCGCGTCGGCGCGGACGGTGCCGGTCACCGACAGCGACGTCTCCTGCGAAAGGTGATCGGCCTGCTTGAAGAGGTCCTCGCCGACGGCGGCCTTCGACATCACCGCCTGGATGAAGCCGCTGCCGTCGCGGAGCTGCAGGAAGTGAATCTTGCCGCTCGAACGGCGGTTGTGCAGCCAGCCCCTGATGGTGACCGTCTCGCCCTCGTGCTTCGCGATGTCCTGGATGTAGGTCATGACGTCAACAGCTCTTCGATCCTGTCGCGCGCCCGTGCCGCGCGCTCGAGCACGAAGCGTGGGTCGGCGCCCACGAGCTCGAATACCCACGTGCCTTCGTATCCAATCTTCCGAAAGGCCATCAGCACGGTCGGCCAGTCGATAGCGCCGGTGAATGGCACCTGGTGCGAGTCGGCGCGCCCGTCGTTGTCGTGCAGGTGCGTCGCGATGACGTAGCCGCCGGCGATCTCCACGGCCTCTGACACGTCGCCCAGGATGTTCGCGTGCCCGGTGTCGAGACAGAGTCCCAGCCGCTCGAGGTCGAGCTCGCCTTCGAGCAAATCCACCAGCGACTGCGCGTCGCCCAGACGGTTCGGAATCACCTCGAGGGCCAGCCGGACGCCGAGCGGTTCGGCCACCGCGTGCAATTCCTCCACGCTTCGGACCAACGCGTCGGTCCGGTTGTCTTTGGCGGACGGCTGCTGCGCCGCCGGTATCCCCGGGTGCAGCACGACGAGGGGCGCTCCCAGGCGATAGGCCGCACGAATGGCGGCTGCTGTCTCCTCGACGGCCTGCCTTCGGGCGCTCTCCTCACCGTGCGCGATCGAGTACGACGGACCCCAGACGCCGTCGCGATACGACTCGGTCGTCGGCGCGTGCACCGCGTGCAACCGCAGGCGCGCATCCTTCAAGTGCCCCTCCACGCCGATCACCGCCTGCTCGTCGTGGTAGTCGAAGTGCGTGCGCGTCGCGTAGATCTCGACCGTCTCGAACCCATGCGCCGCAATTTCGACGAGATGGTCACGATCGAGCCGCGCGCCGTGATAGAGGTGCGTAGAGACGCCGAACTGCATGGGAGGCAAACAACTAGTCTACAGGTCCATGGGCGCATGGGTCCATGGGTCCATAGGGATCCTGGTGCATGGGTCCAGGATTGCTGGGCGCTCACTCGTGGCCCCATGGACCCATGGACCCATGGACCCATGGGCCTATGGACTCATGGACCTGTCGCTATCGCACCTCCGTCATCACCTCGCCGAGCAACTCGCGCAGGCGGGCGAACCGCTTGTGTCGCGCGAGGTTCTTCTGGACGTGGCGGATGGTGCGGGGAATGTATTGGATGTAAACGGGGTTCCGTCGGACGCTCGTCTGGTAGCCGAACGTCCCGAGCGCTTTCAGGTTCCGCTGCAGCGCCATCACGTCGAACCGCGTCCGATACTCACGCTCCCAGGTCAGGAACCCCGCCTGAGGGGTGCCACTGGGCCGCTTGAGCGCGATGAAGTAGGCAATCAGCTCGTCCACCGCCGACTCGGTGAGATCGACATACGAGTCGCGCACGAGCGAGACGAGATCGTAGGTGTCAGGCCCGAGCCGCGCGTCCTGGAAGTCGATGATGTAAAGCTCGCCGCGGTGCAGCATCAGGTTGCGGCTGTGATAGTCGCGGTGACAGAGCACCCGTGGCTCGGCGGCCAATTCCTCCGCCAGGACGCGCCATTCAGCGGCGAGCGCCGTTCGCGCCGGTGCCGGAATCATTGCGCCTCGGTACGCCTCGAGGTAGTGCTTGGTGAAGAACTCGAGCTCCCACAGCAGCTTCTCGACGTCAAAGGCAATTCCGTAGGGCGGATAGGCCGGCGAAGCCAGTTCCGCGCCGCGCCGCTGCATCGCCTCGATGAACGAAACGGCCTGGCGATAAAGACGATTGTGCTCGGCCGACGGCGCCGCCCCGAGATGCGCTTGCAGCGTGACGTCGCCGAGATCTTCGAGGACGAGGAGCCCGAGGTCCCCCGCGCGATCGAGGATGCCCGGAACGGGCAGCGGCATCGCGCTGAACAGGCCCGCCACGCGCACGAACGGCAGCTGGTCCGCGTCGAAGGGATCCGCATTGAGCGCGATCACGACGGAGGGTTCCTCGCGCCGCAGCACCCGGAAGTAGCGGCGATCGGACGCGTCGCCGGTCAGCGGCAGGACGCTCGACACCCGCGGCGCCATGCCGCTGCGTTCGAGATAAGTCCTGATGTTGGCTGGAAGCCCGGTCATCCGCTCGCTCCGTTCACCCGATGGCGCTCGACGTCAGGTCGGGCGCGACGACCTGCCCGATGGCCGTGAATCCAGCCGGGACGCGCGCGCCGCTCATCACAATCGATCGTACCAGACGCGCGCCAGCGGCGATGTCGACGCCGTCCCAGACAACGCTGTCCTCGACGTGCGCGTCGGGGTCGACGCGCGCGCCGGCGGCCACCAGACGCGACGGGTCGCCACCGGCGAAATGCAGGCACGCCGCCAGGTAGTCGGCTGGCTTGCCGATGTCGTGAAACGCCGCATGAGATCGAAACGCCCGGACGCTGCCAAGCCGGCCGGCAATCAGCGCGGGATAAATGCGGCCGACGCTTTCGTCGGCGACGCCGTCTTGCAGCGCCTCGAAGGCCTCGCGCTCCGCGATCTGCACCCCGATGAAATGCCAGGACGGCCCTTGTCCGCGCGGCACGAACCCGGTGACGGCATCTCCGTCGAGCGTGGCGCCGCCGTAACGATTCGTATCCGGATTCGGGATCACCGCCATCGTCACGAGCGCGTCGGATCTCGCGTGGGCCGCCGCCATCGCGTCGAGCGGGACGTCGCAGAGCGTGTCGCCGTTGACGAGCCAGAGACGATCGGCGGACGTCAGCGCGAACGCGCGCCGCGGGCCGCCGGCAGATCCCAGGATCGGCTGCTCCCATGAATAGCGCACTCGCACGCCGAGCCCGGCGCCGTCGCCGAGAAGCGCGGCGATGGTCTCGGGCCGGTAGTGCAGGTTCACGAGCAGATCGCGAATGCCCGCGTCCGCGAGCCAACCGGTGACGCGCTCGATCAGCGACGGTCCGGCGACGGGCAGCGACGGCTTCGCGCGCGACGAGGTGAGGGGACGGAGGCGCGTGCCGAGACCGGCCGCGAGCACGAGCGCCTCGTCGGGCGCGGACCGGGCCATCAGCAGCGGACGGGCGCTATGCCTCGTCGAAGAGCATGTCGGTCGCCGGCAGCCCGTGGGCGCGGCGATGTTCCATGAAGAGCGAACGGTACGAGTCGAGGAGGAAATCGCTCGGCGTGCGTCCGAGCGCGCGCGTGGCCTCGAGGATGCCGTGCTCGTCGCCCTCGAGCTCCACGAAGACGCCGACCGGCGTCTCGTCGATGGCGATCACCACGTCGGTCAGCGCATATTCTTCACGATACTTCTGATAGCGGAACCACACCGCGTACCCGAGCTGCTCGAGACAGCGCAGCAGCGTTTCGCCGTCGCCGACCACTGTTTCGATCTCTTCGCGCAGCTTCATCGGAGACGGCTGCACGGGGCCCTTGAACGTCAACAGGCTGCGACCCGACTCCACGCGGACGCGCAGCACGCAGCGTCGCTGCTTCAGCGTCTCCTGCGCGTCATCGAGCAGCGCATCCTCCTGCAGGCGGCGGCAGCGCGACGGCGCGGCGCCGGCCGCGTGCACGGCGGCGCGCGCCTCTTCGGCGGACGCGAACCGGAGCTTGACCTCACGCTCGAGCATCGTGGGGGTGGCCATAGGCGGCCTTATGTACTCCATCCCGGCCGCCCGTGACAACGGCAGATCGCCGGGAGTGGCGATTTCGTGAAAGGCCCGGTTTCCGGCGAAGGAAACGGGAAACCGGGCCGAAGGGTAAGTCTTTCTTCAGGGTCAGGAAGATTTCCTGATCTCGCCGCCAGATGTTCAGGAACGCCGTGCCGCCCGAGCGGACCTTCTGCAGCTCGCGGTTCGCGTCGGCCGCCGACTCTACCTTCTGGCGGTTCACCCGCAGGATCACGTCGCCCTCGCCGAGGCCCGCGCGCGCCGCCGGGCCGTTCGGATCGACGTCGACGATGAGCGCCCCGGTCGTGTTCGCCGGCAGCTTCAGGCGACTCGCCCGCTCCGCGTTGAGGTTGCCGAGCGACATGCCGAAGCCGGCCGTCGCGTCCTCGTTCGGCTGATCCTCGTCGTTGCCGGCGGTCTGCGTCTCCGAGTCGAGATTCAGTTCTCCGACGGTGACGTTCAGTGTCTTCTCCTGCTTGTCGCGCAGGACCTTCAGCGGCACGGTGGTGCCAGGCTTGGTCGCCATGACCTCCTGCACCAGGTCGTCGCGCGTCTTCACCGACTTGCCGTTGATCTCCGTGATCACGTCGCCAGGCTCGACGCCCGCCTTGGCGGCGGGCCCGCTGCCGGTCACGGTCGCGACGAGCGCGCCCTTGCGCTCTTTGAGGCCGAACTCGTCCAGCGCGTCACGCGGCACGGTCTGCACCTGCACGCCGATCATGCCGCGCGTGATCTTGCCGCTGCGCAGTTGCGGCAGCAGGCTGCGCACGGTGTTGATTGGCACGGCGAAGCCGATTCCGATGTTGCCCGATTGCTGCGAGCCGGAGTAAATCGCCGTGTTCATGCCGATGACTTCGCCGCGCACGTTGAGCAGCGGGCCACCGGAGTTGCCCGGATTGATCGCGGCGTCGGTCTGCAGCATGTCGAGCGAACGGCCGGTGCTGACGGGGAACGGCCGCTTCAGCGCGCTGATGACGCCGACGCTGACGGTGTGCGACAGGTTGAACGGGTTGCCGATCGCCATGACCCAGTCGCCGGGCTCCATCTGGCTCGAGTCGCCGAACTTCACTTCCGGCAGCAGATGGTCGGGCCTCTCGGTCAGCTCGATGAGCGCGCTGTCCGTCAGCGGATCCCGGCCAACCACCCGCGCCTTGTAGCGGACGTCGTCGTCCTCGCCGTAGAGCGAGACCTCGACCTTGTCGGCGCCCTCGACGACGTGGTTGTTGGTGAGGATGAGGCCTTCCTTCGCGATGATGAAGCCGGTGCCCGCCGCGACGGTGAGCGGCGCGTCGCGCTTCTCCTGCTTGCGCGGCTGCCCGAAGAAGCGCCGCAGCATGTCGTCGCCGCCGAAGAACTCCGTCAGCTCCTGTTCGCGCTGATGCGACTCCGTCCGGACGTTCACGACCGCCGGCGACACGGCCTTGGCGATGGTGCGGAAGGTCACGGCGTCCACCGGGCCCGTAATGGGCGCCGAGTTGGCGACGGGAACCGCGAGCGTCTGGGCGCCGGATTCCGGAGACAGATCCAGCCGCGATGCGATCACCATCCCGACGGCCACTGAGGCCACGGCGATGAGCACGCCATAAAACACCGTCGTCTTGCGCGTTGACATTGCTTCCTCCGCAGGGCTGGCCCTGCCTTCACCGCCGTACAGTGCCCTCGGCACCTCTAAATGGACGTCCTACCGAAGTATGCCGGGTTTCAGCCCGCGGCTTCACCAGCGCTGACTACACAAGCGGGACGATGGCGGCCTGGGACGGGCCGCTCACCCGTGCTTCGCCGTGCCCGACGTACATGTTCACTTCGGTTCGCACCCCGAAGTGCGGGAAGTAGAGCCCCGGCTCGACCGTGAACCCCGTGCCCTCGAGCAGCCGGCGGGTGTCGTGCGTCTCGTAGTCGTCCATGTGGACGCCGTTGCCGTGCACGTCGGTGCCGAGGCTGTGGCCCGTCCGATGCAGCACGTGCGCGCCCAAGCCTGATGCCTGCAGGACCTCGCGCGCGGCGCGGTCCACCTGCCAGCCGCGGAGATCGGCGCCGTCGCGTGCGCTCCGCTTCACGAGGTCGACCGCCGCGTCACGGGCGCCGGCAATCGCGTCGAACGCGCGGGCGAACTCGTCCGGCACTTGCGCGCCGGTGAACCCCACCCAGGTGATATCGGCGTAAACGGCGCCGGCCGTCGCCAGCTTGCCCCACAAATCGAGCAGCACCAGCTCGTTCCTGCCGATCCGCCGGCTTCCTGTCGCGGCCGGCAGATAGTGCGGGTTGCCGGCGTTTTCCATGCTCGCGACGACGGGAAGCGCCTCGCTGAGGAGGCCCTCCTCCCTGAACCAGCCCCCCATGAGCTGTTGGATCTCGTATTCGCTGGTCGGCGTGTCGGCAGCCAAACGCTCGCGGATGGCCGCGAAGGCGCGATCTTTCACCCGGTACAGCGCGGCCGAGGCCACCAGGTGCGATTCCAGGGCCGCGGAGTCCCACAGCGCGACGAATCGCTGGACGAGATCGCCCGACGAGACCACTTCGACGCCGCGCTTTCGGACAGACTCCACGGTGCCGGCATCGACGCGTGCCAGATACGGGATGGCGTTCTCGGGCGAGTATTCCATCGCCACCCGTCCCAGGCCTTCGACGAGGCGGTCGAGGCCCTGCGCCAGCGCTTCGCGTCCCGCGTACAGCACCTTGTCCCCAGGGAGCGTGTCGAGCGTGTTCGGCTCGATGGCGTGCACGAGCGCGCGCGGCGATCCGGTGCGCGGGACCATGTAGTACCAGCGCCGAGTCGTCATCTTGCCGCCGCCGTTGAGTCCGGCCAGCGCGCGGGCGATCGGGTTGCTTCCGTGGAAATCGTAGAGGAGCCAGCCGTCGAGACCGTCCTCGGCGAGCGCCGCCTGCACGGCGGCGATGTCGAGTGCCATGGAATCCAGTATACGTCCGGTCCCGAGGCCGCGGCCTGCCATCGGGCACGCCTCTGATGCCCGGGACGGCCGCAGGGACGAGCTGAACGTCAGTACGACAGGGCGAGCCAGGGCTGGCCGCGGCCATCGGCCGGCGAATCGAATTGGGAAATAATGGATGGCTGCCCCGCGCCCCCGAGCCGATCTCATTTATGTCGAAACGTGTCTCAGGACTCGTAGCCGCCGTCGTTCTCGCCAGCGTCGCCGCCCTGGCCGCCGGGCAGTCTCCCGCTGGCGGGCCCCCGCCGGACCAGTCCGGCGTCACCTTCAAGGTCGAGGTCAACTACGTCGAAGTCGATGCCTCGGTCCTCGATCGGCAGGGACAGTTCGTCTCGGGCCTGAAGCGCGAGGACTTCGACGTCTACGAGGACGGCGTCAAGCAGGACATCTCGGCGTTCACTCAGGTGAACCTGCCGATCGAGAAGCCCGAGCCGCTGCCGCTCCAGGCGACCAAGGCCATTCCGCCCGACGTCGTGACCAACGCGCGCCCGTTCGACGGGCGCGTCTACGTGATCATCCTCGACGACAAGCAGACCGCCGCGCTGCGCAGCCCGCTGGTGAAGAAGGCGGCCGCGCAGTTCATCAACAACTACATGGCGAGCAACGACATCGCCGCCATCGTCACGACCGGCGGGCAGGTGACCGCGACGCAGGAATTCACCAGCAGCAAGGCGCTGCTGCTGCGCGCGGTGAACAACTTCACCGGCCAGAAGATCCAGTCCGAGACGCAGGCGCGCCTCGATGCCTACCAGAATCAGCAGGCCGTGCCCGTGGGGCCGAGCAACAACACGCGGAAGATCGACGATCCGCTCGACATGGAACGCGGCTACGACGCGCGCATGACCCTGGAGACGCTGACGCGCATCTCCGACTGGGTCGCCAGCATTCGCGGCCGCCGCAAGGCGATCGTCTTCTTCAGCGAGGGCATCGACTACGACATCTACGACTTCAACAAGCGCGAGGCGTCGACAGTCGTCGAGAAGACGAAGGACGTCATCGCGTCGGCGACGCGCTCGGACGTGGCGATCTACTCGATCGATCCGCGCGGCCTGACGTCGCTCGCCGACGAGCAGATCGAGGTGTCGGGCGGGTTCCCGGCCGATCCGAACAGCGGTCTCACCCTGCAGTCGTTCAACGACTCGCTGCGGCAGGCGCAGAACAGCCTGCGGACGCTGTCCGAAGAGACCGGCGGCTACGCGGCCGTGAACCAGAACGACTTTACGAACGCCTTCACGCGCGTCGTCAAGGACAACAGCGCCTATTACGTGCTGGGCTACTACCCGAAGAACGATCGCCGCGACGGCGGGTTCCGGCGCATCGAAGTGAAGATGAAGAAGCCCGGCCTCGAAGTCCACGCGCGGCGCGGCTATTCGGCGCCGCGGGGCAAGGCGCCCGAGAAGCCGAAGGTGCCGGCCGGGGATCAGACCTCGCCGCAGGTGCGCGAGGCGCTCGACAGCCCGGTGCCGATGTCCGGGATCAAGCTCCACGCCTTCGCGGCGCCGTTCAAGGGCACGGCGCCCGACACCGACGTCTCGGTGACGGTCGAAGCAGAGGGCGGCTCGTTCGCGTTCGAGAGCAAGGACGGCAAGTTCCTCAGCGACCTCGAGGTCTCGACGATTGCCGTGGATTACCAGGGCAAGATTCGTGGCGGCGACCGCAACTTCGTCAACTTCGCCCTGAAGCCGGAGAACCAGCAGAAGTTCGTCTCGACGGGCGTGCGCGTCGGCACGCGCCTGCACGTGCCGCCGGGACGGTATCAGCTGCGGATCGCGGCGAGGGAAGGCGGCAGCGGGAAAGTCGGCACGGTCAACTACGACCTCGACGTGCCCGACTTCGCCAAGGACGCCCTGACGATGAGCGGCGTGGCGATCGCCTCGGCGTACCAGAGCCGCATCGCGACCGTGAAGCTGGATGAAGTGCTCAAGGCCGCGCTTCCTGCGCCGCCGACCGCGCAGCGTGAATTCCCGCGCGGCGACGAGCTGGCGCTGTTCGCCGAGGTGTACGACAACGACCCGAAGACACCGCACTCGGTGGACATCACCACCATCGTCGTGAGCGAGGACGACAAGACGGTCTTCTCGACCAACGAGGAGCGTCAGTCGAGCGAGCTCAACGGCAAGCCGGGCGGCTATGGCCACTCGGCGCGAATCTCGACCAAGGACTTCGCGCCGGGCATCTACCTGCTGACAGTGCAGGCGAAGTCGCGCGCCGGGAAGAACCCGCCGTCGGTGTCGCGCACCGTGCAGTTCAGGATCCGCTGATGGCCGATCCGGCGGCGCCGCTCGGGCCGAACTCGCGCGTGGCGTCGGCCATTGCCTACTCGGCCTGGTGGGCCAGCGGCGCGGCGATCTGGCTGGTCGAGCGCGATCGTCCCGACGTCCGGTTCCACGGCATGCAGTCGGTGGTCGCGTTCGGCACGGTCTTTCTGGCGTGGCTGACCTGCTGGATGGGCAGCTTCGTCGCGCTGATCGTCTCGGCTGACGGCTTCTTCGTCCTGCAGCGCGTGGCGCAGGGCATCCTGATTGGCGGGTTCGTCGTGTGGGCGGTGTGTCTCGTGCAGGTGCTGCGCGGCGCCGCGATTCACCTGCCGTTCTTCGGCGGCGTGGCCGAGCGCCTCGATGCCCGGCTCACATCTCTCCGTTCCAGTCCTCAGGCTCGGGGCTGACCGATCGGAAAATCTCGAGGTGCCACTTGCCGCCGCCCCAGGGCTCGATGACCTCGGTGGCGATGACGTCGACCAGGATCTCGGCGAACGTCCGCGCTTCGGGATCGCCCTCGAGGTGGTACGCGCTCTCGTCCCAGCCGAAGCTCGGATAGAGCACCAGCGACAGGAACAGATCGTACCCGTCGTCGATGACGATGATCTGGCCGCACGGGCGCTTCAGCGTCGAGTGGTAGACCAGGTACTTCTCGGCGCTGTGCGCGCGGATGTACCGCTTCAGCGCGAACTCCCGCGCGACGATTTCCTCGACCGCGATCTTCTTGTCCCAGCAGTCGCGGCAGTACTTCTCTTCACCGCGTGGCTCGGACACTTCTTTGGCGCCGCAGAGCGCGCAACGGGTCTTGGCCAGGGCCTTGGTGCGTGACATCTGATCGATCCTATCGCGAAATCGGCTGACGCATCGCCGGGCCGTACATCCGGTTCACGTAATCCTTCACCATACGCCGCGTCGAGAAGGCTGGCGTCACCGAGCGGATCGCCTCCTTCACGACGCGCAGCCACCGCCGGGGAATGCCCGCGTCGTCGCGGTCGTAGAACGTCGGGACAACGTCAGTTTCGAGGAGGTGATAGAGGGCTTCGGCGTCGGCGGCATCACTGGCGCCTTCGTCGTTGGCGGGGGCGTGGCCTTCGATCAGCCAGCCGTTCCTGCCGGTGTAGCCTTCGGCCCACCAGCCGTCGCCGATGCTCAGCTGCGGCACGCCGTTCATGCAGGCCTTCATCCCGCTCGTGCCGCTGGCCTCGAGCGGCTTGCGCGGGTTGTTCAGCCACACGTCGCAGCCCTGCACCAGGAAGTGCGCCACGTGCAGGTCGTAGTCCTCGACGAACGCGATGCGTCCGGCAAACGTCGGGTCGAGCGCCTTCTGATACACGCTCTGCAGGAAGTGCTTGCCGCCGTCGTCGGCTGGATGCGCCTTGCCGGCGAAGATGAGCTGTACGGGCCTGCCGGGCTGCGTCAGAATCCGCGCGAGCCGTTCTGGGTCGCGGAAGATCAGCGCGGGCCGCTTGTAGGTGGCGAACCGGCGCGCGAAGCCAATCGTCAGCACATGGTCGTCGAGTACCGGACCTGCGGCGAGGACGCGGCCGGCGCCCGCCCGCTCCTCGGACCAGAGTCGGCGCGCTCGCTCGCGGATGAATGCGAAGAGGTGATGGCGGAGTGCCGACCGGACGGCCCAGAGCTCTTCGTCCGGGATGTCCATCACCTTGTCCCAGAAGGCCGGGTCGTCGTGGTGGTCGACCCAATCGTGCCCGACGTATTTCTCGAACAGCCGTGTGATGTCCGTGGACATCCACGTCGGCGCGTGCACGCCGTTGGTGAGTCCGGCGACCGGCACCTTCTCGGGCTCGGTGCCCGGCCAGATTGGCGCCCACATCGCGCGCGTCACTTCGCCATGCAGCTGGCTCACCGCATTCACGGCCCCGGACGATCGCAGGGCGAGGGCGGTCATGTTGAACTGCGAGCCATTGCCGTTGTCGTATTCGCCCAGGGTGAGGAACCGGGCGCGATGCTCGCCGAGCGGCCCCCACGCGCTGGCCAAATGCTGTTCGACGAGGTGGAACGGGAATGCGTCGTGGCCCGCCGGCACCGGAGTGTGGGTCGTGAAGACCGTCGTCTGGCGGACCTCGGCGAGCGCCTCGTCGAAGCTGCGTCCGCGATCGATCTGCTCGCGGATCCGCTGCAGGACGACGAAGCCGGCGTGGCCTTCGTTGAGGTGATACACGGCCGGGTACTTCCCGAGCGCTCGAAGGGCGCGGACGCCGCCGATGCCGAGCACGATCTCCTGCTGGACGCGCATCTCTCGGTCGCCTCCATAAAGGCGGGCGGAGAGCTGCCGGTCCCACGGCGCGTTCTCTTCGAGATCCGTGTCCAGCAGATAGAGCCTCGCGCGGCCGAGCCGGACGCGCCAGACCTGCACGAGCACCGACCGATCGCCGAGCGGCACCGGCACCAGCACCGGCGACCCGTCGGCCGTCGTCGCCGGCTCGATCGGCGCGTCTTCCCAGTTCAGCTTTTCGTAGCTTTCCTGCTGCCAGCCGTCCGCGGTGAGATGCTGGTGAAAGTACCCCTGCGGGTACATGAACCCGACACCGATGAGCGGCACTCCGAGGTCGCTGGCCTCCTTGCAGTGATCGCCGGCGAGCACGCCCAGGCCGCCGGCGTAGATCGGCAGCGACTGGTGCAGCGCGAACTCGGCCGAGAAGTACGCGATCGAGTGCTGGGTCGTCTCGGGGAACGTGCGGCTCCACCAGGTGTTGCTCGCGTGGCGTGCGGCGTCGAGCCCGGCGATGGCACGGTCGTAACGCTCGACGAATCGGGCATCGGCCGCGGCATTTTCGAGCGTGGCCTGGGGCACGGTCCGCAGCATGTGCACAGGGTTGTGCGCGGTCTTGCGCCAGAGCGGGTAGTCGAGCGAGCGGAACACTTGGCGCGCGTCGGGGTTCCAGCTCCACCAGAGGTCCAGCGCGAGTTCACGAAGACGCCCGACGCGATCGGGCAGAGGAGGAAGGTCGGCGTAGCGATCCATAAACGACCAGCGTACCCCCCGCCGTCGGGGCTGGTCAACCTGCGGACCGCCGCGTCGCCCGAGGGGATCGGGAGGCGCGGCGGTCGGGAACTGCTAGTTCACGCGAACTTCCGCGGCATGCATCGCGCCGCCGCCGAGGTCGTGGTACTTCACGGTGACCTTTCCGCCGGTCTTGACGATGTCGGTGATTTCCGGGGTCTTGCCCATCGCCTTCGTGTCGGCGGTCTTGTGCGACCCCCCGCTGGCGACGACTTTCGTCTGCGAGTCCACCTTGAAGGTCCAGTCCTTCTTGGCGCTGTCGGTGATGGTGAGACTGTCGGCGGCGACGGTCTTGACGGTGCCCTTCGCGGTCATCGTCGTGTCGGCCGCGCGAAGAGGCGCGGCGACCAGAGCGACGATGGCAAGGGCTGCTGCAAAACGCAACATACGGATCCTCCCTGGGATGAGCGAACTTATCGGCAATCCTAGTCGGTCCGGCGGGCTACTTCAAGAGAGGCCGTCTAGAAGGTCAAACCAAAGCCGAACGGAAACAGCGGATCGTAGTTGGCGTCGCCGACGTTGATCGGAATCTGTGCCATCGACTTCGGCCAGCTCACGGGCAGCTTGCCCGTCGGCTTGTAGTCACCGAACAGCACGTCGCCGATGCCCAGGCCCTCGGTGCCCGGCAGCCACGCCGCGATGAAGGCGTCGGCCTGCTCCAGCGCGCCGGTGATGATGAGCGGCCGCCCCGAGAAGAGCACGACGACGACCGGAATGCCGGCCTTCTTCGCGTTGGCAATCGTCGTCATGTCGCTCTGGGCGAGCGCCAGATCGCGGCGGTCGCCCATCATCTCGGCATACGGCGTCTCGCCGACCACCACCACCGCGACGTCGGCGCCCTCGGCGCCCGTGCCGTCCGCCGAATAGGTGACTTTCGTCTGCGGCGCCGCCAGCTGCTGAATCGCGCCCAGCACCGTGGTGCCCGTGGTGACCGCGCCGCTCTGGCCCTGCCAGCGAATGGTCCAGCCGCCATTCTGGTTGCCGATGTCGTTGGCGCTGATGCCGGCCACGTGAATGCGTTTGGCGGTCCGCGCAATCGGCAGCGCGTTGTGCTCGTTCTTCAACAGCACCAGCGACTCCCGGACGGCCTGTCGCGCGACGGCTTTGTGCGCGGCGCCGCCGAAGTCGTTGAAGTAGGTCGGGTCGATCTTGAAGCTCTTGCCGGGCTGCATCAGGCCCATCGCGAACTTCACGCGCAGGATCCGCACCACGGCGTCGTCGATGCGCGACATCGGCACGCGGCCCTCCTTCACGAGCGACACGAGCCGGTGCATGAAGTCCATGTACCGCTCCGGCACCATCACCATGTCCATGCCGGCGTTGATCGACTTCTCGATCTGCGCGGAGAAGTCGCCGGGCAGCGCGTCGAGCGCGTTGTAGTCCGAGATCAGGAATCCCTCGAAGCCGAGTTCTTTCTTCAGGACGTCAGTGAGGAGGTACTTGTGTCCCGACATCTTCTCGCCGTTCCAGCTGCTGTAGGACGGCATGATGGTCGCGACCCCCGCGCGGATCGCCGTGATGTAGCCCTGCATGTGGATCCGGCGCAGTTCGGCTTCGGACAGTTGCGTGTCGCCCTGGTCGTTCGGGTAGTGGCCGCCGGGCTGCGTCGAGTTCGGAATGCCCGTCCCGTAGACGGTGCCGCCGTCGGCGAGATAGTGCTTGGCGCAGGCGAGCACGCTGCCAGGCGCGGTGAGGGTGGTGCCCTGCAGCCCGCGGACCGCGGCCTCGCCGAGCTCGGCGACGACGGTCGGGTCCTCGCTGAAGCCCTCGTAGGCGCGTCCCCAGCGATCGTCGCGCGGCACCGTGACGCACGGCGAGAACACCCAGTTGATGCCGGTGGCACGGACTTCTTCCGCCGTGATGCGGCCGATCTTCTCGACGAGCTTCGCGTCGCGCGTGGCCCCCAGGCCGACGTTGTGCGGGAACATGACCGCGCCGATGACGTTGCTGTGCCCGTGGATCGCGTCGACGCCGTAGAGGAGTGGAATCTTGAGGCGCGCCTTCAGGGCGTGCGCCTGGTATTTCTCGTACATCGCGCCCCAGTCCTCGACCGTGTTGGTCTTCGGATCCGAGTCGCCGCCGCTCAGCACCGAGCCGAAGCCGTACCTCTCGACCTCGGTGGCGTCCTTGATGAAGAGCTGATCGGGCTGCGTCATCTGCGCGACCTTCTCCTCGAGCGTCATCCTTGCGAGGAGGGCCTTGGCCTGCGCATTGAACGCGAGGAGCTTGGCCTGCGCCGGCACCGGCGCGGTTCTGGGCGCGGCAACGACGCCCACGACGAGCGCCAGGGTCAGGCCGGCCAGGGTTCGAACTCGAACGGTCATGGGGGTCTCCGTAAGCGTGAAATGAGCCCGGTTATCTTACGCGGAAACCGATTACCGGCAGGGATTTCAGCGATTCGACAATTCGAGAGACAGACGATCCGCCAGGGCGCGTGCGTTGGCGATCACATGGTTGATGCCGACGCCGCCGTAGCCATGGCCTGTCAGGTGGAGGCCCGGCAGTCGAGCGAGGGCCGCGTCGATGGCCGCGAGGCGGTCGAGATGACCGACGGTGTACTGCGGAATCCCCTCGTGGTGACGAATCACGTGCGTCATCTCCGGATCGGCCAGCACGCCCATCGTCACGCGGAGATCGCGACGTACGAGCCCGATGGCCTCGTCGTCGCCGAGGCTCACGAAGCCTGGGTCGTGCGCGCCGCCGGCCATCACCCGGATGAGCGCTCGCCCCTCGTCAGCGCGGCCGGTATAAACGCTCGACTCCCAGAGCGCGCCGAGAATTCGTGGTCCCTGCCCGCGCGGCACGAGAAAGCCGAAGCCGTCGAGCGGATGACCCAACGACTCGATCTCGAAGCCGAGCGCGATGACCGCAATCGGAGCACTCGGGATCTGGACGAGCGTCGCCGCGAGCGAGGGCTCGAGCGTCGCGATCAGGTTGGCGGCGGCGGCCGGCGAGGCGGCGAGGACGACGTGATCCGTATGAAGGAAGTCGCCGGCGTCGAGTGCGAGCGTCCATCCGGAGGATGTCTGCGACAGGCCGGCGACGCGAGTTCGTGTGCGAACTCGAGGGCCGAGCGCCGACGCGAGCGCGCGCGGCAGCGTCTCGATGCCGTTCCGGAACGACGTCAGCTTCCCGAGCGGCGAGCCGACCGGCGCGCCGGATGCCTTGACCTTGCGGCGCCGCGCGAGCAGCGCGCGGAACAGGCCGCCGTGGGCCTCCTCGAGCTCCCACATTCTGGGAAACGACGCCCGCAAGGAGAGCTGCCGGGCGTCGCCGGCGAAGATGCCCGACACCATCGGGTCGACGAGGACGTCCGCGGCTTCCGCGCCGAGCCTGCGCGCCGCAAACGCGTGGATTGTCTCGTCCCCGTCGGGACGCCGTCCGGCGAACGGCTCGCACGCGATCCTGAGCTTCGCGCCTGTCGAGAGGATGTCCGAGCGAAGGAACGCGCCGGGCGTTCCGGGCAACAGCCGGAGTCGCCCGTCACGGAAGACGAATCGTCGGCGCGCCTCGTCCCGACTCGGCAGGAGCTCGCCATTGAGATCGAGCTCTCGCACCAGCGCGAGCGTGTCCGGCGAGTTGTCCAGAAACCCGTTCGGGCCCGACTCGATCAGATAGCCGGCGTCGCGCGACGTACGGAGATATCCGCCGGCTCTGTCAGACGCTTCGAAGACGACGACGTCGTGACGGCTCGTCGTCAGGAGGCGATGCGCGCACGCGAGGCCCGCGAGACCGGCCCCGATGACTGCTACGCGGGCCACGGCTCCACGATCACACGGTGCGAGAGAAGACCGGCGTGGCGCCTTTGACCTTCTCGCGCAGATGCCGATCGAACACCATCGCGACGTTCCGCACGAAGAGTCGGCCGAGGTCGGTGACGTCGATGCGGCGCTGGCCGACCGTCACGAACCCGTCGGCCTCCGCGCCCGAGCGGAGCTCGTCGATCTCGCGCGCGAAGTAGGCGCCGAAGTCGATGCCCTGTCGTGCCTCGGTGGCGGCGATGTCGACGTGGAAGTTGCACATCAGGTTGGCGATCACGTCCCGGCGGACGCGATCGTCCGCGTCGAGCCGGTAGCCACGCTCGATGGGGAAGCGGCCCGCATCGAGTGCCTCGTAGTAGGTCGACAGCTTCTTCACGTTTTGCGCGAACGCGCCGCTGACGTCCCCGATACCCGAGACGCCGCACGCCACCATGTCGGCGGCCGGCCGGGTGGTGTAGCCCATGAAGTTGCGATGCAGTGTGCCCGCCGCCGACGCGCGCGCCAGCTCGTCGTCCGGCAGCGCGAAGTGATCCATGCCGATTTGCCGGTAGCCGGCGGCCAGGAACCGCCCCATCGCCTCGGCGAAGAGCTCGACCTTCTGCTCGGCGGGCGGAAGATCCTTCGGGTCGATCTTCTTCTGATTCCCGCGAATCCACGGCACATGCGCGTAGGAGTAGACCGCCACGCGGTCTGGTCGCATGCTGACGACACTGTCGACCGTGCGGGCGAAGGACGCACGCGTCTGAAACGGAAGGCCGTAGATCAGATCGAGGTTGATCGAGTGGAAGCCGAGCCGGCGGCCTTCATCGAACAGCGCCCGTGTCTCGGCCTCCGACTGCACCCGATTCACCGCCACCTGCACGTCGTGCGCGAAGTCCTGCACGCCGAACGAGAGCCGGTTGAACCCGAGTCGCGCGAGCAGCGCGAGCTGATCGAACGACGTCACGCGCGGGTCGACTTCGATCGCGACTTCCGCACCTGGCTGGACGTCGAAGTGGCGTTCGACCGTGGCCTGCAGTGCGGCAATCTCGTCGAGCGAAAGGTAGGTCGGCGTGCCGCCGCCCCAGTGGTACTGGACGACCTTCCGCCGCCCCGCGAGCGACCCGGCGAGCATCGCGATCTCGCGATGCAGGTAGTGGAGGTAGTGGGCCGCGACGTCACGCTTCTTGGTGATGATGACCGAGCAGCCGCAGAACGAGCAGCGTTCCTCGCAGAACGGCAGGTGCAGATAGAGCGACAGCGGTTCGTCGCTCGCCGCGGCGCGAGCCAGCTGCGCGCGATAGGCGGCCTCGTCGAAGGCGTTCGAGAACTCGACCGCCGTCGGGTACGACGTATAGCGTGGCCCCGGCCGGTCGTAGCGCCGGATGAGCGCGACGATTTCCTCGAATCGACCGGACTTCGGCCCTTCGTCGTCCCGTGGACGCCCGACGACGCGGAGCGGTGCCGGCGAGCCTGGCGTCATGACGCACGCCTCGCCGACAGCTCGCGCACGGTGTCTACGAGGAAGCGGGCGTGATCCGGAGGCGTCTCGGGCAGGATGCCGTGCCCGAGGTTGAACACGTGCCCTGTCGGGCCGGCAGCGTCGAGCACCGCCGCCGCCCGCTCGCGGATCAGCTCACGCGTGCCGAGCAGCACCGCCGGATCGAGGTTGCCCTGCACTGTCAGGCCCGGCAGGCTCCCCCGCGCGCGATCGAGCTCCAGACGCCAGTCGAGGCCGATGACGTCGGCACCCAGCCCGCGGCACCGATCGATCCACCCTGCAGCATTTCCGGCGTAGTAGATGCGCGGCACCAGGCGCGCCGTCTTCGCCGCCGCAACCAGGACACGCTCGAATACGCGCAGAGCGTACGGCCGCGCGAAGATCTCGAAGTCCGCCGGCGATAGCAGCCCCGCCCACGTGTCGAAGAGCATCGCGGCGTCGGCGCCCGCATCCACCTGCGCCGCGAGATACTCGCCAGCGGTGTCGGCACAGATGCCGAGCAGCTCGTGCGCCAGCGAGGGCGCGCTGAACAGGAGCGACTTGATCGCGCTGAACGATTTCGACCCGCCACCCTCAACGAGGTACGTCGCCATCGTAAACGGCGCGCCGGCAAACCCGATGAGAGGCGTGCGACCGGCGAGCTCTGCGCGCGTCAGCTTCACCGCATCGAGCACATAGCCCATCGACTCGCGCGGGTTCGGCACGACGAGCGCGCGGACGTCGGACTCTGTGCGGATGGTCCGCGCGAGCTGCGGCCCGGGATTGACCGCCACTTCGACGCCCATGCCCGGCAGCGGCACGAGGATGTCCGAGAACAGGATCGCGGCGTCCACTTCCAGGCGCCGGACCGGTTGCAGCGTGATCTCGCAGGCCAGCTCCGGCGTCCGGCACGACGTCAGGAAATCGTGACGCTCCCTGAGCGCGCGGTACTCCGGCAGATACCGGCCGGCCTGCCGCATGATCCAGATCGGCGTGCGCTCCACGCGCTCGCCGAGGCACGCGCGATGGAAGAGCGGCAGCGTGGCGGTGCGTGCTTCAGCCACGGGTCTCCTCGAGCGCACTCGCAATGGCGTCGACGGTCGCGGCGATGTCCACCGCCGTGTGCGCCGCCGAGATGAAGTTCGCCTCGAACTGCGACGGCGCCAGCGAGATGCCGCGCGACAGCATCGCGTGGAAGAACCGGCCGTACCGCGCGCGATCGGCCGTGGCCGCGCTCGTCCAGTCGGTGACCTGGTGGCCGGTGAAGAAGAGCGTCCACATCGAGCCGACCCGGGCGAGCCGGCAGCGCTCGGCGGTGGTGTCGATGGCTTCGCCAACGCCGCGCTCGAGCGCCGCGCCAAGCGCCTCGAGACCCTCGTAGAAGCCGGGGTCCCGCGCGATGATCTCGAGCGTCGTTAGGCCTGCCGCCATCGCCACCGGATGCCCAGACATCGTCCCGGCCTGGTAGACGGGACCGGCGGGGGAGATCTGTTGCATCAAATCGCGGCGACCGCCGTAGGCGCCCACCGGCATGCCGCCGCCGATCACCTTGCCCAGCGTCGTGAGATCGGGCGTGATGCCGTACCGCTCCTGCGCGCCACCGCGCGCGACCCGGAAGCCCGTCATCACCTCGTCGAAGATGAGCAGCGCGCCGTCCGCGGAACACAGGTCCCTCAGGTCCTGCAGGAACCCCCACGCTGGCTCGACGACGCCCATGTTGCCGACGACGGGCTCGACGATGACTGCCGCGACCTCAGCGGGATGCGACGCGAAGAGCTCGCGGACCGAGCCAGCGTCGTTGAAGCGCGCCGTCAAGGTGTCGCGGGCCGTCGACGGCGTCACCCCCGGACTATCCGGTGTGCCGAACGTCGCGGCGCCGGAGCCGGCCTTGACGAGAAAGCTGTCGCCGTGCCCGTGATAGCAGCCTTCGAACTTGATGATCCGCGCGCGTCCGGTGACGGCTCGAGCGAGCCGAATGGCCGCCATCGTCGCCTCCGTGCCGGAGCTGACGAGGCGCACCATCTCGATTGACGGCACGAGACGCGTGATCGCCTCGGCCATGTCGACTTCGAGCGCCGTCGGCGCGCCGAACGCGAGACCGGAGGCGAGCTGCCGTTCGATCGCGGCGATCACGGCGGGCGGGCGATGCCCCAGGATCATCGGCCCCCAGGCTCCGACGTAGTCGATCAGCTCGTTGCCGTCTGCGTCCCAGACGCGCGAGCCCTGGGCCCGCGTGATGAATCGCGGCGTCCCGCCGACGGCGCGGTAGGCGCGCACAGGCGAGTTCACGCCGCCGGGAAGCACCTGCTCGGCGCGGGTGAACAGCGCCTGGCTCGCGGGAATCGTCTGATCTCCGGTCGTCGTCTTCATGCGATGCGGCCGCCGCTCATGCGAGCAGGCGCGCCGCCTCCTTCGCGAAATACGTGAGGATGATGTCGGCGCCCGCGCGGCGGATCCCGGTCAGCATTTCTATCATCGCGCGCGGCTCGTCGATCCACCCAAGCCGGCCTGCGGCCTTCACCATCGAGTACTCGCCCGAGACGTTGTAGGCGGCCACCGGCACGTCGAACCGCTCCTTCACTCGCCAGATGACGTCCAGGTAGGCGAGCGCCGGCTTCACCATGACGACGTCGGCGCCCTCCTCGAGGTCGGCGGCCACTTCCTTGAGCGCCTCGCGCGCGTTGGCCGGGTCCATCTGATAGCTGCGGCGATCGCCGAAGGACGGCGCGGACCCGGCGGCTTCACGGAACGGTCCATAGAACGCCGACGCGTACTTCGCCGCATACGACACGATCGTGACGTCTTCACGTCCAACACCGTCGAGCGCCGCCCGCACGGCGCCGACGCGGCCGTCCATCATGTCCGACGGCGCGACGACGTCTGCACCAGCCTTCGCGTAGGCCAGCGCCGCGGCAGCCAGCCTCGGCAGCGCTTTGTCGTTGCTGATCTCAGGCTGCCCGTCGTGGCCCGTCACGATCGGGCCGCAGTGCCCGTGATCGGTGTACTCGCAGAGGCACACGTCCGCCCACCGCGAGATCGACGGGAGCTCGCGCGCCAGGGCGGCCAGCGCATGCGGCACTGGTCCCTCGGGATCGGCGGCGGCCGTGCCGTCGGTGTCCTTGTGATTGGGGATGCCGAAGAGGATGACGGCCGGAACGCCGAGGGCGGCCAGCTCGCGCGCTTCGGCGACGATCAGGTCTGGGCTCAGCTGAAAGCAGCCCGGCATCGCAGCGATTTCGCGACGGACGTTCTCGCCGGTGCACACGAACAGCGGCGCGACGAGTTGCTCTGGCGAAAGTCGAGTTTCGCGCACGAGCCGGCGAATCGCGTCCGTGCGCCTCAGGCGGCGGTGACGCTGGCCTGGGAAGCTCACGCGCGTTTCTCCGATCGCAGGAGCCGTGCGGCAATTGCCGTCGCCAGGGCGGATGCCGAAGGCGCCGACGCCTCGACCTGCGGTGGGGCGCCCAGCGCGGCGAGCGCGGCGGTAGTCGTCGGCCCGATCGACGCGACGAGGACGTTCTCCATGAGCGGACCGAGGCTGTCGAGCCCCAGCGTCCGCGCGAGATGCTCCGCGCTCGACGGCGAGCAGAACACAATCGCGTCGAGGTGCCCGGAGCGGATCTCCGCCACGAGCGACGCCAACGACGAGGCCGGCACCGGCTGCGTGCGATAGGCAATGGGCGCGACCACGACGGCGCCCGCCCGCGCGAGCGCGAGGGCCAGCGTGCGGCGCGCGATGTCGGCACGCGGCCAGAGGACGCGCGTCCCTGAGAGGGTGCCGGTCCGCTCGATGAGCGCGGACGCCAGCGACGACGCGCCGGACTCGTCCGGCACGCAGTCGGCGACGTGCCCGAATTCCGCGAGTCGGGCGGCCGTCGCGCGTCCGACGGCGGCGAGGCGCGGAATCGCGCCGACGTCTACGGCGCGACGCCACTCGACATGGTCGCAGCATGCGTCGACCGCGTGCGCGCTCGTGAAGACCACCCAGTCCATCCGGTCGAGCGAAGCGAGCGCCTGCGACAGCTCGTCGAGATTCTCCGGTGGCGCGATGTGCACCGTCGGTGCGCGCCACGACTCGAGACCCACGGACTCGAGCGCGGCCGCCAATGGACCGCCGGCCGGTTCGTCCCGCGTGTTCGCGACGCGTGGCCGGGGGCTCACGACACGTCTCCGTTCGGCCTCGACGCCGGCAGAGCGCCCTGGCGGATGACCGCCAGAATCTCCCGCGCGCCGGCATCGAGCATGTCGCGCGCCAGCGCCTCGCCAAGTGCGCCCGCGTCGTCCAGGCCCGTGACGACGGCGCGCGCGTCGCGACGGATCGTCGAGCGACCGTCGAGGCTGGCGACGAGCCCGATGAGATGAAGCTCGTTGGCGGGACCGCGACGCGCGAGCGCGCCGACCGGCACCTGGCACCCGCCCTCCAGGAACCCAAGCAGCCCGCGCTCGGCGGTCGTTTCAATCGCCGAGGTCTCGTCGTTCAGCGGAGCCAGCAGCGACGCCAGGGCCTCGTCGTTCGCGCGTATCTGGACGGCGACGGCGCCCTGACCGGGCGCGGGAATCAGGCGATCGGCCTCGAAGATCTCGGCAACCTCGGATTCGAGATTCAGGCGTCGCAGTCCCGCGAGCGCCAGGACCGCGGCGTCGATGTCGCGGGAGCGCACCTTCTCGACCCGGGTCGGCACGTTGCCGCGCAGGTCGACGATCCGCAGGTCTGGCCTGAGCGCCGCGATCTGCGCTTGCCGCCGCAAAGACGACGTGCCGATCCGCGCGCCGTTCGGGAGCGTAGCCAGGCGAACGCCCGCCGGCGCGACGAGCGCGTCGCGCGAGTCCTCGCGGGCGAGGATCGCGCCCAGGCGCAGGCCGGGAGGTGGCTCCGTCGGCAGGTCCTTCAGGCTGTGCACGGCGAGATCGATCGTGCCGGCGCGAAGGCCGTCCTCGAGGTCTCTGGTGAAGAGGCCCTTGTCGCCGATGCGGGACAGCGGACGACTCGTCTCCCGGTCGCCGAGCGTCGACATCGTCACAGGCTCGACCACCAGGCCCGGCCACGCGCGCACGAGGCGCTCGATGACGTGATCGGTCTGCCAGAGCGCGAGCCGGCTCGAGCGCGTGCCGACGCGCAAGCGGCGTTCAGGCAACGACATGGCCCGGCTGCGGCAGCGGGGCGGGCATCTGCGTGCGCGCCACGCGGGCGCGGCCCCAGGCGTCGAACCGTGCGGCTTCATCGGCGATCACGTGCTCGACGCGAGGCACTTCGCCGGCGCGCATCGCGAGATTGCGGTCGACGACGCCCTGGATGTCGTCGATCGTGTGAAGCACGACGCCAGGAATGACGGAGACGTCTGCGTCGACGTCGCGGGGGACGGCGACGTCGACGACCACCATCTTCCGGTCTGCGCGGCCGGACATCGCGCACCGGACGGCCTCCGTCGTGACGATCGCGTGCGGCGCCGACGTCGCGCTGAAGACCAGGTCAGCCGACGCCAGCGCGTTCGGCAGGTCGTCCAGTCCGATGGCCGACGCGCCGATCTGGTCGGCCAGCGTTCTGGCGCGATCCAGCGTCCGGTTGGCAACCGTCACGCGCGGCGAGTAGTGGGTGACGTGCGTCGCGGCGATGCGGCTGGTCTCGCCGACGCCGATGACGAGGACCGAGCGCTCGTCGAGGCGGTCGATGTGCCGCCGCGCCAGCTCACAGGCCGCAGAGGCGACCGAAACCACGCCGACGCCGATCGCCGTCTCCGCACGCGCGCGCTTGCCGGTCCTGAGCGCCGACTCGAACAGACGATCCAGCCAGGGCCCCGTCGCGCCGGCGCTGCGCGCCTGGGCGTGCGCGTCCTTCACCTGACTCAGAATCTGCGGCTCGCCGACGATCATCGACTCGAGACCCGAGGCGACGCGGAACAGGTGCGTCACCGCCGACGCATCCGTGCGCTCGTAGAGCGAAGACGCCGGCGCGAGCAGGTCCAGGCCCCTGGTGGCTTCCACGACGCCGCGCAATGCCCGCCGTGCCGCGGCGGCGTCGTCGGCGGCCAGGTAGAACTCGGTGCGATTGCACGTTGACAGGATGACCGACTCCCGAATCTCGGGGCAGGCCGTCGCGCGCTCGAGCACCGCGCGCGCCTCGACTTCACCGAGCGCGAGCGCCTCGCGTTCGGCCAGCGGCGCCGTGTGATGGTCCATGCCTACCAGCAGGAGGTGCATCCGATGCCTCCGGGGCCGGCCCTGTGGCCGGATCCGCGGCGGCCACGCGACACGAAGTGCGCGTTGAGCCGCCGATGTCTACTGTTCTACGGGGTACGCCGCGACCAACGGGCTGTCGGCGGCGCGAACGTCAGACGAACCGGAAGGGCGGAGCGCGCGCGGCCGCTGGCGGTCGCCATCCAGAGGCGGTCCGGCCAGCGTCGCCCGGCTCCATCGTACAGAGGCAAGCCAGCGCCGGACGCCGCACGCGGTTGGCCGCGAAGGTGGCGACGAGCAGGCCGAGGCCGACGAGCGCGGCCGCGGCGGTCGAGGGGACTACGAAGATCAGATCGGAGGTCGAGGGCTGGCCGTCATCCGCGACCGCAATCGCTGGCTTCGCGCTCCAGTGCAAGAAGACGACGAGCAGCCAGACCACCAGCGCGCGACGGCCTGCCACAAGCGACACGCCGCGGCGTCGAAGCGCGACCAGACCAGCCGTCAGCGCAATGGCCCCGAGCCAGCGCGCGGCCACTACGGGATCGAGGAGTTGACCGTCGGCCAGGCGATCCCAGAGAAGCGAGACGTGGAATGCGGCTAACGCGGCGAGCGCCAGCGCTCCGGCCCCCCGCAGGACGCACCACCCGGCGCGCGAGAGCCCGCTGCCGCTGCGGAAAAATCCCGCAACGTTCCGCCCGAGAGCGGAAGCGGTCTCTGCCTGCCTGGCCATTTCGCTCAACATACCGTGTGCCCCGGCTGGGGTGCAAGCGGAGTTCCACCGAGTTTCGTCTGATTTTCACCCCAAGGTCAGCAGGCGACGCGGAGGGATAATTGCATCGCGAACGGGCGAATATGGCCGTTTTGGCCCAGACGGTCACCTTGCGGGGCGCCGAGGCGTCTCGAATCCGGCGGTCGAACTCCGGAGTCCGGTTTCGGACTCCGTAAACGCGGAGCAGACGATGAAGTGGACACCCGGCAGCGTCAGCGAGGACGTCGAGGATCGGCGCGGAGGAGGCGGTGGCTTCCGGGGCGGCCCCGTCAGCATCGGCGTCGTCCTCGTGCTCCTGGTCCTGAGCCTGCTCACCGGCAAGAACTTCCTGTCGCTGGTTGATTCCGGAGCGGTACCGGGCGGCGACACGAGCGCCGACCAGTCGGGCGCCCCGATCCAGAGCTCGCCGGAGGAGGAGAAGCAGGTTCAGTTCGTCTCGTTCGTGCTGGACGACGCGCAGCGCACGTGGCAGCAGATCCTCCCCGGGTACCAAAAGGCGAAATTGGTCCTCTTCCGGGATGCGACGCCAACGGCCTGCGGCATGGGTGAGACGGCGAGCGGCCCGTTCTACTGTCCCGGCGACGAAAAGGTGTATCTCGATCTGGGCTTCTTCGACGAGTTGCGCACGCGGTTCGGCGCGTCTGGCGACTTCGCGGACGCGTACGTCATCACGCACGAGATCGGACACCACGTTCAGCGGCTGCGAGGCATCGAAGGCCAGGTGCGGCAGTTGCAGGAGTCGCGTCCAGGTCAGGCGAAGGCGTTGTCAGTGCGTCTGGAACTGCAGGCGGACTGTTACGCGGGCATCTGGGGCCATTCGACCGCGCAGCGCAACATCCTCGAGCAGGGCGACGTCGAGAGCGCGCTGAATGCGGCGGCCTCGATCGGCGACGATCGGATTCAGCGGATGTCCGGCCGCGGGGTGCACCCGGAGTCGTTCACGCACGGGTCGTCCCAGGAACGCGTCACGTGGTTCAAGCGCGGGCTGGATAGCGGCGATCTGAACGCGTGCGATACGTTCGGGGGAGGCACGTAGGCCCCTCGCTGCGCTCCGGGCGGGGCCGCGCTTCGCGCGGTGGGCCCTCACGGCGTTCGGGGGCGGGCCGGCCTGCGGCCGGCGGGGCCGCCGCTCTGCTCGCGACGGAGGCCCGTCGCTTTCGCTCCGGGCAGGCCCTCACTTCGTTCGGGCAGGACGACGGCCTGTTGCATTGCGAAGGCTGGTGATGAGTCCCGCCAGCGGCGACGCCGTCGCGCTGATCATTCCCTGAATTCGCTCCTGGTCACTTCGAGAGAGGTACCCGAGGCGAATCGCGACGGACACGAAATAGTCAGCTTCGATCAGGGACGCCCATGCGTGCTTGAACGCGGCGAGATTGTGGTGTCTGAGTCGTTCCATGCGCCGGCAGAGGAGCAACTGCCCTGCCGCGCGAAGCGCCCCCGCCGCGAGCAGAGCGAGCGGCCTCTGCCGGCCGAAGGCCGGCCCTGCTCGGAGCGAAGCGATGAGCCCCCCCGCGAGCAGAGCGAGCGGCCCTATTCCGTGTCCAGCCGCGTCACCGGATCGACCCCCAGCCATGCGAGCGCTCCGATGAAATAGGCGCTGGCGAGCACGACGATGGGGACGTTCCAGTTGTTGCCGGCGGCTTCGAGAATCCTCGGAATGGTGTACGGCGCCAACAGCCCGCCGATCATGCCGATCATGTTCATGAAACCGCCGAGCGTGCCCGCGAACCGGCCGCCGAGATCCATCACCGCCGTCCACGAACCCGGCATCGCCATGTCGTTGCCGAAGCACGACACGCCCATCGCGAGCATCGCCCACAGCGGATCCTTGAACAGGATCGACACCAGCAGCATCCCGCACGCGACGCCGTGGCCGACCACGCCCAGCGCCCGGCGCACCTTTGCCGTGCTGCCGACACGCGCGACGAGCCACGGCGTGACCTTGCCCGTGAGATACACGCTGATGCCCGCGAGAAAGAGCGGCAGCCCCGCCAGCGACGCGGCGAAGTAGCGGTCCGCGTCTTTCATGTGGAAGGCTTCCTTGATGTACGTGGGAAGCCACGTCACGTAGAACCAGAAGCCGTAGCTGAGACAGAGATACTGGAGCGAGAGCAGCCACACGGATCCGCTGCCGAGGAATTTGCCCCACGGCACCTTGACGTCGTGCGCCGCGTTGGCTTCCTCGGGCCGTGGCATCAGCGCGAGCTCTGCGGCGTTCACGCCGGGGTGATCCGCAGGGCGATCGCGAAACCACCGGAAGAAGAACCATGCCCAGATGAAGCCCACAGCGCCGAAGACGTAGAAGCTCTGACGCCAGTTCATGACGTCGAGCGCCGTCACCACCAGGAGCGGCGCGAGTGCGCCGCCCCAGCGTGCCGCCAGCCACATCAACGACTGCGCGCGCGTGCGATCCTCGCCGCGGAACCAGTTCGAAAACGCCTTCGTGAGGTTCGGGAAGCACCCGGCCTCGCCGACGCCGAACATGAAGCGCACGCTCGCCATGGACCAGAACCCGGTCGCCAGGCCCGTCGCCATCGTGAACGCCGACCACCACACGACGATCCGCGTGATGACGGCGCGGGGACCGATCCGATCGCCCAGCCACCCGCCTGGGACTTCGAAGATGAGATACGCGAGCGAGAACGCCGACATGATCGTGCCCATCTCGTTCTTCGTGAGCCCGAGCTCCGTGCTGATGGCCGACTGGCTCTGCGAGATGCAGACGCGATCGAGATAGAGCAGGGCGGCCAGCGACGCGGAATACCACAGCAGCGTGCTACGAGCGTTGGTCGGGGCGGGCGTCACAGCGCGAACTATATAGCAGCCGCGGCCGACACCCCGTCGTCCGAAGTCCGCAATCGCGCAGTCGGACCAGCGGTATCATCCGGACGTGCGAACGAATCTCGTCCTCCTGACCGCCGCGCTGACCCTGCCGCTCCTCGCGCGCACCCCGCGCGTCGACGCGCCTCCCGTCAAGATTGCCGTCGCCGTGGCTCGCCCCGGCGCGGCCATCCCGTCGACCCTCCTAGGTGTCTTCTTCGAGGACATCAACTTCGCGGCCGATGGCGGGATTGGCGCGCGAGCCGTGACGTTGACGGGATCGTCAGACGCGGAGAACTCGCTCGAGTCGCCGACGGCGGTGTCGCCCTCGAACGCGGTGGCGTCCGTGACGAGCGGACACTACACGCTGCCGCCGCTGTCGGTCGTCGTGCTGCGCGTGCGGATCAGCTAGCTGAGCGCGACGGGCGTCATATGATGGAGAAACCTCGCTTCAAGGACAGGAGTCTCCATGCGTCTGTTTTCGTGTGCCGGTCTTGCCGTTGCCTTCGTCACCCTCATGGTCCCCGCGTCTGCCCGGGCGCAGACACCGTTGCAGAACACGCCGTGGAGCGCAGAGGTCTCGGTTGGCTGGGACTTTCCCGTGAGCGGGAACATCCTGTCGGCGGCGATCGGCCGCGTGTTCGACCAGCCGACCATCATCGACGCGCAGTCGTATGGAGACGTCTACGGCACCGGCGTCGCCTATAGGTTCGGCGCCGGCTACATGCTCGACGACCGGAATGAAGTGCGCGGGTCGTTCGCGTTCCAGTCGGTCAGCGCGGACCTGCATAAGATCGGCACCACGGCCAACGTGCCGCTCTACGCGA
Organism: Acidobacteriota bacterium; assembly: GCA_046735235.1. Taxonomy (GTDB): domain Bacteria; phylum Acidobacteriota; class Vicinamibacteria; order Vicinamibacterales; family JAENWD01; genus JAENWD01. Next base: position 43,408 of record JBKPSY010000039.1, read on the forward strand.
CGTTCGATCCGTACAAGTCGATTGCGTTCGAGGGAGGCTACCGCCGGTACTTCGCCGATCCGAGCCAGCGCCTGCGCCCGTTCGGCGGCGTGAACCTCGGCATCGCCGTCATCCGCGAGATCGACGCCGACCTGGCCGCGCCCGACATCGACAAGACGCTCAACTCGACCGATTTCTACGATCGCACCGGCGCTTTCACGTTCGGCTTCTCCGGCGGCGCGCTCTACGCGATCACCGATCGCGTGGATCTCAAGGGCGAGCTGGGCTTCCACCACACGAGCGGCCTCTCGCAGATCGACGGCCTCGAGGGCACCGGCCTCGAGAAGGTCAACGACAACAGCGGGCGCTGGACGCTGCCGTTCACTGTGGGAGCGCGCGTCCGGTTCTAGGAAGTCCGCGCGGACCTGTCGCACTGTCCAGCTTGCAATAGTCGAGCTGCCTGACGCGCCTCGCCATCCACCGGAACGCCTGTTGCAGTTCCTTCACGGATGAGCGCCACTGCAGCGCAACAGCTACACGGGCGATGGAACCTTGGTCGCCTCGACCTCAGCTGTCCAGTCGATGATCTCCTGTTCCGTCATGGGACCGCGCGGCGCGAGCCTTGCGTCCGTGTAACCCCAGCCATGGATGTCGACGAGGTATTGCGCGCGCGACAGCAACGTGCCGCGGCAGACGCGATCACCGCCGGGGGGGACCACGACGCGCCGCGCCCACAACTCGTCGAGGACGCACTTGGGGACCATCGCGTGCGCGTCCGGATAGACGTAGAGGAACAGCACGAGATGCGCGAGCAGCACACTCGCGTGCTCGTCGAAGTGCCGGATGAGACGATGCCAGTCGAGCTGTCGAGCCGACTGCCGGAGGATATGCAGGACGTCCGAGCCGTCGAACCGCTCGCGCTCCATCACGAACGATTTCGACCAGATCATCTCCTCGGCGGCGCAGATTTGTGCGGGCAGGCCCAGCACCACTGCCGGAGTGCCGTGCGCGAACCACTCGTCGTCCACCTTCGCGAGGCTGTTGCCATTGGCGAAGATGAGATCGACCAGCAGATCGCCGCGCTCGGCTTTCGCCAGCCAGTGCGCGAAGGCGACGCGGCATTCGACGCCGGCCGTCACGAGGGCCTCCGTGATGCGATCGAGATCCTGCCGGCGCACGAAGAGGTCGAGGTCCTTCGTCTGGCGGGCGAAGCCGGCCAGCCGCTCCATCGCGAATGTGCCGCCGACGAGGAACGGAATGCCGGCGTCGTGCAGCGAGGTCATGACGATCTGGTAGAACTCGAGCGCCCCGCTGTCCAGCTCTCTCGGCGTTGGGTCTCCCATGCCGATCAGGAACGCAAGAGGGATACCAGTTGCTCGCGCATCGCGCGCCAGAGCTGAACCATGGCGACACTCCGCATCGGCGCCGTCGGCGATCTGCACTACGGACGCGAGTCGCGCGACGTGTTGAAGCAGCTGTTTCAGGCCGTCGACCTGGAGCGGCCGGATGTGATGCTGCTCCTCGGAGACCTGACCGACTACGGCACTCTCGAAGAGGCACAAGGCCTGACGCGGGAGCTGCGAACGAATCTCGCCCTGCCGACGCTGGCGGTGCTCGGCAATCACGACTTCGAGAGCGGCGTGGCCGACGCGATTCGCGCGACTCTTCGCGAGGGCGGCATCACGGTTCTCGACGGCGACTCGTGCGAGGTGAAGGGCGTCGGCTTCGCTGGCGTGAAGGGCTTCTGCGGCGGATTCGGCCGTGGGACGCTCGGCCCGTGGGGCGAGAGCGTCATCAAGCAGTTCGTCAACGAGGCGGTGCAGGAATCGCTCAAGCTCGAGTCGGCGCTGGCGAGGCTTCGCATGCCGACCCGCATCGTCCTCCTGCACTACGCGCCGATCCTGGAGACGGTCGTCGGCGAGCCGCCGGAGATCTATCCCTGGATGGGAAGCAGTCGCCTGGAAGAGCCGCTCAGCCGGCTCGGCGTCACGGCGATCTTCCACGGCCACGCGCACAAGGGATCGCCCGAGGGCCGCACGGCATCCGGAACGCCGGTCTACAACGTGTCGCTGCCGTTGATGAAGCGGCTCACCCCGGAGCGTCCGATGCGCGTTCTCGAGGTGGACGCCGACGCGCCGGACGATCAGAACGCGACACGGTAGCCGACCTGCACACGCCGTTCGCGCGGCTGGCCGGCCACGCGGACCTCGAGGCTCGAGGCGCTCTTCGAGCGCAGCGCACCTACGAGCACGGTGTGTCGTCCGTTGTGCACCAGATCGCACACGAACCCGACGGCGGTGGTAAACGATAGAAAGGAGATCGTATCGTGAACCGTCCAGTCGCCGGGATCTGGTGCCACCGTCCCTGCCAGCAGGGCGGTACCGGCGGCGAGCCCGATGAGCGCGCCGTCCCACGGAGAATCGCCGGAACGTTCGGCGCGCTGAAGCTGGTCGACCGGCACCACCAGGAGCTCGCCTCGCGTACGGAGCGTCACGGCGTCTCCCTCGACTTGTACGAGCGATGCCTTGTGTCGCTTGCCCCGATCGTCCAGCAGCTCGAACCGTACCTTCCCTTCTTTCAGCAACTGGACGACCTGTTGTCCGGGCGTTCCGGCCGGCGTGGATGGCGCCGACTGGACGGGCACCTGCGGCACACCAGTGGCCGACAGGGACGCCTGCGTCAACGTGCTCCACACAAACACTGTCGCGAGAGATGCCGTCAGCATGTGAGCCTCCGACCACAGAGTGCTCGGCGGCCGGTGGCGATGTCGTGACGCCACGCTGAAGAAAGCGTGAATGGGGAGAATCAGGCGGCGCGTTCTGCGACGATGGCTCGCACCCGGGCGAACGGCGCGGAGTTGATGGCGCGGGCGAGGAACGGCTCGACCGGGACGCTCCAACCGGCAGGGCCGGGAGGCGCGGCCATCAACGCCTGCTCCAGCGTGGAGGCGGCTTCCTCCTCGCGCTCGTGGACGGCGAGGTACGACGCGTAGACGAGCGCGGCTTCCGAGCGCCGGCCGGTCGTTTTCAGCCGCTCGATGGTCGCGTTCATCAAATCCAACTCGCGGGCTGAGTCGTCCGTGCGGCCAAGCATGCGGTAGGCGAGGGCGAGGCCGAGATGGGCGCGGCCCTGGCCCGGCATCCGCCTGAGTGCGTCCTCCAACGCCTCGATCGCATCTGAAGGCGAGCCGGAAAGCAGCAGGCACCCGCGAAGCACGCAGGCATTGCTCATGAACTCGGCCGTGTACACCGTTTGTTGCCCCGTCGCGAACTCGAGCTCGCGCGTGCACTCGGCGAGCGCCTCGTCGCGCCGACCGCGCGCCGCATGAACCAGGCCCAGCGTCCAGTGAAGCCCCAGACCGGGGAAGAGGGCAGGCCGGCCGCGCTGCAGATCCTGGGAGGTCACGCCGCTTCTCAGGGCGTCGGTCGCGGCATCGAACGCGCCTCTCGCGATGAAGACCATCGCGGCGAGCAGGTTCGCGAACGGCTGCGCGGGCTGGAGTGCCAGGGTCCTGGCGACGCTCCGCAGACGATCCTCGCCCCAGCTCACATACGCGTGGCGGAAGTGGTGGCGCCAGTTGTCAGGTTCGAGCGCGACCGCCCGACGAAGCGCCGCGCGCGCGTCGACCGACTCGCCTTCCGCAGCCAGGATGATCCCCAGGGCCGCCCAGCCATCGCCGAGCGCCGGGTCCAGCCGGCAGGCGTCGCGTGCCTCGATCCGCGCCTTCTCGAGGAACACGGGATCTCGCAGCAGGCCGGCCCGTGTGCCTTCGTGCTGGAAGAAGTACGCATGGGCGAGCCCCACCCGCACGCGCGCATCGTCGGGGTGCGCCGCGCGCTGGCGCTCGAGCGCGGCGATGGCGTCTGGCAGCGCGTCGGCAGAGAACGCCTCGAGCTGCAGCCGTGCGCCCGCTTCCGGGCGATGCGCGCTGAGCGTGTCGAGAGACGGTCCCATTGGCTCCGGTTGTCGACGAGGTGCCGTCCTGACCTCCGCGACGAACCGGTAGCCGCGCCTGGCGACCGTCTGGATGTATTGCGGTTCTCCCGCCACGTCGCCCAGGCTGCGCCGGAGTTCGGACACGGCGCGCGTGAGCGAGTTGTCGGTGACGAAGACGCCGGTCCACACCTGGCGGATGAGATCGTCCTTCGTCAGGAGCTCGCCGGGGCGAGTCAGGAGCAGCGCCAGCAAATCGAGCAGGCGAGGCGGTAGGTCGAGCGGCAGACCCTCTCGATACAGCCGGCAACCTGCACCGTCGTACTCGAAGGCGCCGAATCGGTAGACCACCGAGGGACCGGCCACGGTGGGAATTCTAGCTCGGCCGTGCCTGCGGCTCCAGTGACCGCCTCTGAAGGGATATCGGAGCCTCGGACTAGCGGCCAAGGGAAGCTTCGCCAACCCCTTCGCCATTGGCTGCTCGAAAGCGGACGTCGCCACGACGATGTCGTAATCCATGGAGTTCGCTCCACGGTCAGACTCGGACGCACTAGAGCGAGGCGAAGCCGATGCGGGTTGCGACGCGATAGGGCGTCGAGCGAGGCGAAGCCGATGCGAGAGAGAGGACTCGTGCCTGCTGGCCCCAAGCGCGGAGCGCGCGGGGCCGCGTGCCTGAGGCCACCCTGACGCACCTGAGCGAACCGAAGGTGAGCGATGGTGCGGAAGAGAGGACTCGAACCTCCACCCGGTTGCCCGGACTAGCTCCTGAGGCTAGCGCGTCTGCCAATTCCGCCACTCCCGCAAGTGGGGTTCCGGCCTGCGCCGGAACTACTGATTCTAGCAGAGCCGCCGCGGGGCGGTCGAGCCTTTTCCACAGGCGCCGACTATACTTTCCTTGGTCGGTTTTTCTAAGGAGCAGGTGTGGCCAAGCGTGCAGTCCGGTTCATCTTCGGCCTTCTCGTGTTCGCGGTGCTCGCGTCCATCGCGGGCTTCGCGATGATCTACGTGATGGTCGGCCGCGAGCCCTCGGTCAGCCGCAACTCCACGCTCGTGCTCCGCCTGGACGACGATCTCGCGGAAGTGCCCACCGACGGCGTCGTGCAGCAGATCCTCTCGGCGAATCAGCCGGGCGGTCTGCCGGCCGTCCTCGAGGCGCTCCACAAGGCCAAGGTGGATCGGCGCATCCAGGCCGTGATCGTCGTGCCGTCGGGACTGAGAGCCAGCTACTGGGCCAAGGTCCAGGAGGTCCACGACGCGATCCTGGACTACCGCAAGTCCGGCAAGCCCGCGATCGCGTTCCTCGAGTACACCGGCGAGAAGGAATACCTGATCGCGAGCGCGTGCTCGAAGATCCTGCTGATGCCCAGCGCGCCGCTGGACCTCAACGGCCTCGCGACGTATGAAGTGTTCCTGCGCGGGACGCTCGACAAGGTCGGCCTCTATCCCGACTTCCTCCACATCGGCGACTACAAGACGGCCTACAACGCCTTCACCGAGAAGGGCTTCACGAAAGCGCATCGCGAGGTCACCGAATCGATGACGAAGGACCTCTACGATCAGCTGGTGCGCGGGATCGCCGAGGGCCGCAAGAAAACCGAGGCGGACGTGCGCGCGCTGATCGATCAGGGCCCGTTCCTGCCGGACGAAGCCCTGCGCGTCGGGCTCGTCGACGATCTCGCCTACGTCGATCAGATCGAGGACAAGGCGCACCTGCTGGGCGGCAAGAGCGCACGCCTCGAGGCCGACGACTACGCGAAGGTCTCACCCTCGTCGGTGGGGCTCAATCGGGGCCCGAAGATTGCCGTCATCTACGCCTCCGGCGTGATCATGTCGGGCAAGGGCGGGTACGACCCCTTGATGGGCGGCGTGCTCGGCGCCGACGCGCTCATCGAGCACATTCGCGCCGCGCGCGCCGACTCGTCGGTGCGCGCAATCGTACTGCGCATCGACAGCCCGGGCGGATCCGCCACCGCGTCGGACGCAATCTGGCGCGAGCTGGTGATCACGCGCGACGAGCGTCACGATCGCCCGCTCGTGGTCTCGATGTCCGATCTCGCGGCGTCGGGGGGCTACTGGATGGCGATGGCCGCGCCGTACATCGTCGCGCAGCCCGGCACTCTCACCGGATCGATTGGCGTGATCACTGGCAAGATGGTGACCGGCGGCGTCTACACGAAGCTCGGCGCCAACATCGAGACCGTGAGCCAGGGCAAGTTCGCCGAGCTGGCCTCGCCCGTGCGGCCGTTCAACGACGCCGAGCGCAAGAAGGTCGAGAGCATGATCGAGGAGACCTACGATCAGTTCATCGAGAAGGCCGCGCAGTCGCGGCACATGGCGCCCGAAAAGCTGGACGCGATCGCGCAGGGGCGCGTGTGGACGGGCCGCCAGGCGAAGGCGAACGGCCTGGTCGACGAGCTCGGCGGGCTCGACCGCGCGATCGTGGCCGCCAAAGTCCGCGCGAAGATCCCCGCAGAGAGCGACGTCGAGATCGTCGTCTATCCCCCGAAGCGGTCGTTCTTCGACCTGGTCACGAAAGGATTCAAGACCGAGCAGGGCAGCAGCCTGCTGACGATGCTGGTTGCGCCGGACGAGCGCCGCGCGCTCGGCGTCGCGTTGTCGCCGCTGCGGCTGTTCCATCCCGGCGAGACGCTGGCGCTGATGCCGGCGTTGTTCTTGAAGTAGGTCCATGGGTCGATAGGTCCATAGGTCCATGGGTGAGTCTTCACCCCATGGACTCATGGACCCATGCTCCCATCAACCCACCAGCGACCGTAGCACTTCCTGATCCACGGCGATCTTCATCCGGTCGCGCGCCTTCACCATGTAGGCGCCGAAGAAGCGCGAGCGTTTGTCGTTCTCGATCTCCTGCTTCAATCCCTCGCGCGCCGTCGTGAGATCCTGCGGGTTGATGTCCTGGTGCTCGACGACATGCGCGATGACGGTGGCGGCGTCGGTCGTCACCGGCGCCGTGACGCCACCGGCTGGTTGCGCGAAGATCGCCTGGTCGAGTGCCGGGCTGATGCCGACGTCTGGCCACGCCGTGCCGCGCGCCACGAGCTCGCTCGTCTTCACTTCGAGGCCGGCGGCCTTGGCGGCCTTCGCGAAGTCCGCGCCCGAGAGCGACGCCGCTAGCGCGGCCGCCTTCGTCTTCGTCAGCTCACGCGCCTTCTGCCGCGTGACGTCGTCTCTGACCTTGTCTTTCACCTCGGCGAGCTGCGGCAATCGCGAGGGTTCGGTGCCGACCACCGCGAAGAACACGATGCCCCGAGCCGTCGTTACGGGACCCGAGATCGTATCCGCCTTCCCCGTGAACGCCTGATCGGTAATCTCCGGCACCGGACCGAGGCCCGCCACCGGCTCGTCGCGCAGGAAGAACCCGGACTCCTGCACGGTCAGCTTGCGCGCCGCTGCGACGCGGTCGAGATCGGCCGGCGTCTTGAGCTCGGCGCCCACCTGCGTCGCCAGCGTGCTGGCGTCGGCCTGTGCCCGCTCGGTGGCCAGGCGATCCGCGATCTGTTGCCGGACATCCGCGATCGACTTCGTAATCGCCGGCTTGTGGTCGACCACCTTGATGATGTGGTAGCCGAACGGCGACTTCACGACCTCGCTCATCTGGCCCGGCTGCAGCGAGAACGCGACGTCCTCGAATTCCTTCACCATGCGCCCGCGTCCGAAGTAGTCGAGGTCTCCGCCGTTCTTGGCCGAGCCCTCGTCCTCGGAGTTCTTCTTCGCCAGCGCGGCGAAGTCGGCGCCAGACTTCAGCTGCTTCAAGAGCGCCTCGGCCTTCGCCCTGGCGGCGGCGTCGTCTTTGTCGCTCTTGATCAGGATATGGCTCGCGCGCACCTGCTCGGGTGTCGTGAACTCCTGCTGGTTGTCGCGATAGAACTTCTCGATGTCGCCGGGCGGCACGACCGCGCTCGCGCGCAGCTTGTCCACGTCCACGAGGAGGTACTTGATCTTCTTTTTTTCGCCGACCCGGTATTCTTCCTTGTGCCCGTCGAACCACGTGGACAGATCCGCGTCGGTCACGGTCACGTCGCCCCGCAGCCTGTCGGCCGAGAGCACGACGAGCTCGACCTTCGCCTTCTCGTTGCGGCGCTTGAACTCGGCGGTCACGTCCGCGTCCGTCACGGTCATCCAGTCGGTCAGCGACGCGTGCAGCTTGTCCACGAGCAGCGACCGGCGCAGGCTGTCTTCGAACTCGGACTTCGTCAGCGGAGGACGCTGCGACGCGAGCACCTGCGCGTAGACGTCCTCGCCGGCGAAGACGCCGTTCTGCTGGAACGCGGGAATCGCGAGAATCCGCTGCGCCACTTCGGCGTCGCTCACCGAGAGTCCGAGCCGGCGCGCCTCGACGACGGCCGCGCGCTCGTCGAGCAGCTGCCTGAGAATCTGCTGCTCGATGCCCATCTGCTTCAGCATCTGCTCGTTGAAGTTCGGGCCGTACGCGCTGCGATACATCTGCACCTGTTGCTGGTACGCGCGCCGATACGCGCTGACGGTGACCGGCTCGCCGTTCACCGTGGCCAGCTCGTCGTGCGGCGCCGCTCCGCCGAGGTTCCGGTTTCGCGAGGGGATGTAGAGCGCGATGAAGGCCAGAACCACGAGCGCCAGGCTCCATTTCAGCCAATACTTGTGCCGGCGCATCCGGTCGAGCAGCGTCATGAGAATCGGACCCTTCCGCCCGGCATCGCGGGCACAATACAAACTCCGATTGTCCCCTCTGCCTGCAACCCCTGTCAACGACGCGATTTCTGCCGATAAATGACAGAGCAGCCAGTGGTTTCCCAGATGCAGCGTGCTATTATTTTGCTCCGAGAGAAGCACTTAGCGGCCGTCAGCACCGCCCGCGTGCAGGGAGTAGCGAGACCATGACCCGCCCGGTCGCCGGGCGAGCGCCCGCCCGCCGGGGCCGTCCCGGCGCAGGAACGCCCGATCTTGCCGCCCGCCTCCGCGAGTGCCAGCGCACCATCCGTCCGCGCCTGAGGACGCGTTCAGCGCTGGCCCACGTGCTGCAGTCCACGCACGCCACGCTCGACCCGCGGCGCGTCGCCGAGTTTCTCGTGTCGTGGGCGCCGACCTGGTGGCCGGTGCCCGTGTGGGCCGTCGTGACGGCCGACGTCGACGGGCAGATCGCCCTGCTGGGGAGCCATGGGCTCACCGAGGCGCTGGCGCCAGTGGCCCAGGCCGTCGGCGGCCGCGTGCTGCATGGCGCGGAGGCCTTCGCGAGCCGCGACCTGAGCCACGATCCGCGAGTGCCGGGGCCAACGCCGCCGGTTGCCGCCGTCGGGTACCTGCTGCGGGGTCGCGAGGCGCCGGTTGGCGCGCTGGTCGGGCTCGATCGGAGGGTGTCGGCGGCCGAGCCGCAGCTGGTCGCGGGCGTGCAGGAGGCCTGGTCGGCCCTGCTCGGGCCGGCGGCGCTGGCGCTGGAGAACGCGCTGATTGTCGAACGGGCCGAGGAACTCTCGGTCACTGACGACCTGACGCGCCTGTACAACTCGCGGTATTTGAACCTGTCGCTGCGGCGCGAAACCAAGCGCGCCGTGCGCACAAACCGCGCGTTGTCGATGTTGTTCATCGACCTGGACGGGTTCAAGGCGGTGAACGACACGTACGGGCACATGTATGGCAGCCGCGCGCTGGTGGAAGCGGCGGCCGTGATTCGCAGCTCGGCGCGCGAGACCGACGTGGTCGCGCGCTTCGGCGGCGACGAGTTTGCCGTGATCCTGCCGGAAACGGCCCGCGACGGCGCCATCATGGTGGCCGAGCGGATTCGCGACCGGATCGCGGCGCACAGTTTTCTGACCGCGGACCTGCTGGACGTCCGCCTGACGGCATCCGTCGGCATCGCGACGCTGCCCGACGTGGCCGCGTCGGCCGACGAGCTGATGCAGGCCGCCGACAAGGCGATGTACAAAGTGAAGGTCTCGGGCAAGAACGGCATACACCTCGCAGCCGAGTGAGGCTGCGGGCAAGGAGTTCAGATCTTTGGCGCTGCGTTCCCTCTTCTCCCTCTTTTCCAGCGATCTCGCGATCGATCTCGGCACGGCCAACACCTGCGTCTACGTGCGCGGCAAAGGCATCGTCGTCAACGAGCCGTCGATCATCGCCATCAACAAGGTGAACGGCCGCGTCGAGGCCGTCGGCAAGGAAGCCAAGGAGATGCTCGGCAGGACGCCGGGCAACATCGTCGCCATCAAGCCGATGAAGGACGGCGTCATCGCCGACTTCGAATACACCGAGAAGATGCTGGCGTACTTCATCCGCAAGGCGCACAACAACCGGAACGTCTGGGTGCGCCCGCGGATCGTCGTCGGCGTGCCGTCCGAGATCACGCAGGTCGAGAAGCGCGCGGTCAAGGACAGTGCCTATCGCGCCAAGGCGAGCGAGGTGCACCTGGTCGAGGAGGCGATGGCGGCCGCGATTGGCGCCGGCATGCCGATCACGGAGCCCTCGGGCAACATGATCGTGGACATCGGCGGCGGCACCACCGACATCGCCGTCATCTCGCTGGCGGGCATCGTCTACAGCAAGGCGGTGCGCGTCGCGGGCAACGAGATGGACGAGGCGATCATCCAGTACATCAAGAAGACGTACAACCTGCTCATCGGCGA